>NZ_QTVH01000030.1:0-26340 GCF_003435975.1 Clostridium sp. AF36-4
ATCAGTTCATTATAAAAACATCAAATTTTTGTCTTGACAACTGAGCCATTATATAAAAAGATTTGAACATAGTGTGGGAACAATGCATTTAGCTGGCGAGATATTTTATTATAGTGTGTGTAATGCAGAGGACGACGATTTAAGGGGGTTTTTTGGAGAAATCGAAGAAGAAATTATTAACTGGAGAAAGGAAGTTGAAAATTCTGAACTTGTTTTTCTTAAGAAGAGTATTAGGCAAGAATATGAGGGTAAAAAAATTTTGAAATTACCGATTCCTAAATCCAAAATGTATTGTCAATATTATCCGGGGAATATTGAAGAACCCCAAAATATGTTATTATTTTTGGTAACATTTCAGGCAGTTCGCCTTGCTGGTTTGTTGCATGATGTTGGACACTTGCCATATAGCCATGTGTTAGAATATGCTTTTAAAGATTTGTTTAAAAGAGTCACAGAAATAGATGATGCAGATAGAACGGATCGCCACAAAAAATTTTTACAAGTTATGGAACCCTATTGTGCGGGTGATGAAAAAGACGAAATTCATGAAAATATTGGGAAATTACTAGTTGATCAAATTTATCAGAGTATCATAGATGAAAGTCCTAAAATGGGAACGGAGGGATTGTTTTTGGCAATGACTTTTTTTGTTGCCAAGAGTATTTTACTATCAAAGAATGGTGAAGATTCGATTTTTTCTCAAATTCATTCTATCACTGCTGGGACAGTTGATGCTGATAGATTAGATTATTGCACTAGAGATGCATATTGTGCTGGTTTACTTGCAAGTAAATTTAATTATGAGAGAATGGTGAAGGCGTTTGTATTAAAAGAAAAGGAAGACAAAGGTTTGCCGGAGGAAAAATTGGAGATAAAAACCAAGAAATATCTGTTTTGTCCTATGTCAAAAACTGCAGATCAAATTGAGGATTTACTAAATAGGAGATGGAATATTTTTACTAAAATGAATTTTCATCATAGAGTGCATAAACATGAAATTTTGTTGTCAGAAGTTATTGTTGATTTGGGAATGAAAGAGTTGGATGGGGAAGGCACATTTGAGGAGGAATTAGAGGTTGTTTTGCCACTTGAAATAAGCAGTATATGGCGTTTGATTGGTGAATTGCGGACAAATAGAAGCCTTGCTTACCAGATAATTCAATTAGATGACAGTTGGATTGATACTTTACTTCGGAATAAATTTTTTGAAAGATATGGTTCTAGTAAATATTATAATTTGAGTGTATATGGAAATAATCCGGAGTGGAATCGTTTTGAAGAGTTGATTTCTACAAAAAAGAGGTATCATTCTTTGATAAAACGTTCAAGAGATTTTAGATTTTTAGATGAAAAGTTTTATGACAGCATGAGAAGTAAAATATTGGAAATGGATGCATCCGAGGAGAAACATTGGGACAATTTTACCCTTGTGAAGCTTTCAAATTCATATTTAGAGTTTTGTAAACAAACAAAGTCTTTCTGCTGGAACTATTGTTGGGATATGATTATAGGTGACATTGATGATAAAAAGGATATTTATTCAAAAGCGGAAATATATCTTAATTCTTTAAAAGAAGAAAAAGATAATTGTGGGGTGGCACATTTTTTGGTAAGATCTTGTGAATTTAAAACAGGATATAGTGTAGCCAAATATCCTGTTAACTTGACTCACATGGGTAAAGTTTTCCCACTTGGGCAAGTCTCTAATATAGGTGATGACTTGAAAAATGCAAGAAATTTGTTGCCATTATTCCATGTATTCTATTTACCACAGTATGATACTAGTCGAGAAGAAGTAATTATGTGTAATATTAATATGATATATGAATATTTAGCAGAGGTACTTTCGAAGATAGTGCTTGATAGATTAAGTGAGCAGCCGAACCCTAAAAAGAAGTAATTATATTAGAATGGGAGATTGTTTGGCAAAAGCAGTATATAGTTTAAACTAGAATTTTTGTAAATATTTGTGTATATATTATTGCAGAAAATATAGTAAAACGAGTGAAATTATGGGGTTTTATAAGATTTTGGTTGACAGAAAACTAAAAAAAGTGTACAATTAATATGCAAAAAAACCCAGTAAAATGTACAATATGGAGGAAATGATTATGGACAAGAAGAAGGAAAGAAAACTTATTTTAGAGACAGTTATGGAGTTGAAGAGACCGTTTAGTTTATCTTTCTTGTTTATGAGCCTTAAAGAAAAGGGAGTTAATGATAAGACCTTTATTTTGGAGGTTTTGGATTATTTATGTGAAACTGGATGGGTAAGATATTCAGAGATTATTGATGATTGCTGGGCATATGAGTTTGTAGGAAGGAAGATATCTTAGGTGAAATCCAGAAATGATCGAAATGACTACATATTGCACTAGTACAAATTAAATCATCAATTGCGGATAAGACTTCAATTTTTGCAATATTAGAATGCTTAAGGGAATTTAAGAGTTCATCGATTGTAAAGTAGCCAAGTTTTTCCATATGTTTTAAGATTGTGTAGTATGTGATAGTTTGTATATTCATTATATTAACACCCCCGTTAATATAATATATGAATTTACAGAAGAAAATATGACTATTAGTGTGAATATTAAGGAGAGGAAATATTTTCCTCTCCTTAATAAGTTATAAATAATATACTACAATGATTGGTGGATTAATATATATGGAAAAGGAGACGGTTAATATGGCATTGGCGGAAGTAACAAAATTCACGGATGATAGAATGACGGTGAATGATGCCATGGATGAACTTTTTTCAAAACTGGATGTGGCTATAGATGATATGGAACAGGGAAAAGTTCAGCCAATTGATGATACATGGAAAGAAATTGACAGGATATAAGGGGAGGAGGACAAAATGGGTTCAGATTGTACAGTACCAATTGATGATGGTTTACTTAACATTCGAGTTGGCGCAATTATTTGCAGAGGAAATGAATTTCTAATGATGGAAAATGACAAAGATCCTTTTCTATATTCCATTGGCGGCCGCATAAAATTTGGAGAGACAGCGCAAGAGGCAATTGTGCGGGAAGTGCTTGAGGAAACAGGGACACAGATGGAAATTGACAGGTTGGGATTTGTTCATGAAAATTATTTTTATCTGGACGAGCCGGGCAGAGAGAATCAAGTAGTTTATGAAATTTCGTTCTATTTTTATATGAAAATGCCAGAAGATTTTTCGCCGGTTTGCGAGAGTTTTACGGGGAGCAATCACAAAGAACGATTGGTGTGGCTGACGATGGATGGTGATGAGAAAATTTATCCTGAATTTTTCCGGACGGAATTAAAACAGCCATGCGGCTTTGTAAAGCATATGTGCACGGACGACAGAAGGTAAATTATTTTTTTACCTCTAATTTTCCGGTTGACGCTTTTTTGTGAAAAAAGTAAAATAGATTTGTAATTTAATTACGGAATAGGAGGACTAAGAAACATGAAAATTGGTATTTTAGGATATGGTAACCTTGGACGAGGCGTGGAATGTGCAATTAAGCAGAATCCGGATATGGAGCTTGCTGCGGTATTTACGAGACGTGCGCCGGAGACAGTATCCATTTTGACAGAGGGAGCAGCCGTTTGTTCTGTTGATGATGTAGAGCAGTGGAAGGATAAGATTGATGTTATGATTCTCTGCGGCGGAAGTGCTACGGATTTGCCGGAGCAGACACCAAAATATGCAAAGATGTTTAATGTCGTAGACAGTTTTGATACACACGCAAGAATCCCAGAGCATTTTGAAAATGTTGATAAGTCTGCAAAAGAAAGCGGACATGTTGGTATTATTTCCGTGGGCTGGGATCCGGGAATGTTTTCTTTGAATCGTATGTATGCCAATGCCATTTTGCCGGAGGGACGTGATTACACATTCTGGGGCAAAGGAGTTAGTCAGGGACATTCGGATGCCATCCGCCGCGTGGAAGGTGTAAAAGATGGCAAACAGTATACAATTCCGGTAGAGGCTGCATTGGAGGCTGTAAGAAATGGTGAAAATCCGGAACTTACAACCAGACAGAAACATACCAGAGAGTGTTTTGTTGTATTAGAGGATGGTGCGGATGCTGCAAAGGTAGAGGAAACTATTAAAAATATGCCGAATTATTTCTCAGATTATGACACAACGGTTCACTTTATCAGTGAGGAAGAATTGAAAGCAAACCACAGTGGTATTCCACATGGAGGATTTGTAATTCGTTCCGGAAAAACAGGCTGGAATCAGGAAAATAGTCATGTAATTGAATATAGCTTGAAACTTGATTCAAATCCGGAATTTACTTCCTGTGTTATCGTGGCTTATGCGCGGGCAGCATATCGTCTGTACAAAGAAGGACAGAACGGATGCAAGACAGTATTCGATATTGCTCCGGCTTATTTAAGTGCCAAAGATGGAGCAGAACTTCGCAAAAATCTGTTGTAAAAAATGTGTATTGCTAGAAATTAATCATAATAATTACCCCCGGTTTCATGATAAGAATCCGGGGGTTGATTTTACAAAATAATAGATAAACAAATGCCGACTGCAACAACACCTACCATGATAAGTGCGGCTATGCGGTGTCCCATCCGGCGGCTTTTGACGCTGCTGTCCGAAAGAGACATTTGTTTGATTATTTCAACGGCTTTTTCCACATTTTTTTCATCGACATAAATTTCAAATACTGGTTTTGCCATCCGGGCTGTGATGGATGTTTCGATGATTTCATGTTTTTTAGCAAAAATGTGATTGGCTTCGAGTTCGGAAATAATCTGGTCTGCTTCTAAAAAGTTTTCTGCAAGATAAATTTTAGTCATAACTGTATACCCCCCTTTTTTATAATAACTTCATTATACATAAAAAGTAAAATAATGACAACTGTTTTATTTATAAGAACACAAAAAACTGGGCAATCTAAAAATAAAAACGGAGGACAGAAAAATGAATCAAAAGGATAATTTCAAAAGCGCTCTTCCGATGGCTGCACTGGATGAAATCCCACAGCCGTCAGAGAATGCAAAAGAAATTGTTGGACTTGTGAAAGCGCAGGGAAAAGTAACCGGCTATAAGCTTTCGGATGGACAAATGGTAAGTAAGAGTGAAGGAGTTGCTATGGCAAAAGCGGGCGATATTCAGGGCGTGGGCGTAGCGCACCGTGGGGATACAGAGTATTTAAAGGCACTTCCGGATGGAAAGGAGACGAATAATCTCAGCAGCCTGCCAACTGTGCGGTGACAAGTTCAAGGACAAGGAAAATCAAATTATATTTTGTAAAACATGCAATATATTTTTTTGAATTTGCAGCGCTGGTTTTTTTGTAGTATTCAAGAGAAATCATACTTGCCATAGAAGCAATTAAAGTTCCTAAGCCGCCAATATTTACTCCGATTAAAAGGGCGGTACTATTTTGGGTAAATTTAGATAACAAGATGGCGGCAGGGACGTTGCTTACAATCTGGCTGACGAAGATGCCGCCACCAATTTCCCTTCCAGAAATAATGTGGGATAAAAAACTGTTTATCCATGGAATCTGTGCAATATCCCCAACAAGGATAAAAAGGCAGATAAATTTGATTAATAAGTTAAAGTTAATAGTTCGAAATGTTTTTTTGTCGAAAAGAAAAAGGCTGGCAAGAACTAGAGTAAAGGTCACATAATGGGGAACAATTCGAAGGATGTTCAAAAGGCACAAAATAAATAATAAAATAAAAACAAGGCTCCAAAATCTTTTGTACTTAAGAGATTTTGAAAAGCTATTTTCTTCATCGACTGTTATTGCTATTTTTTCCTTTTTAAAATTAAAAAAAATGAGAGCCAGTAAAAAAAGAAAGGCGACGATTCCGTAAGGAAGTATGGCAGCGTAAAAAGAGCTAAGTGTCATTTGGTAATTTTGGAATAAATAAACATTTTGTGGGTTGCCGATTGGCGTCATCATACTGCCCATATTGGCTGCAATTGTTTCTAACACAAGAAGTTTAATTAACAAATCATTGCGGTTTAATCGGTTTAGAATGCCAATGGAAAAAGGAACAAGCACGATGAGTGCAACGTCATTTGTTAAAAGCATACTAAGAAAAAAACATGCGCCAATAAGAAAGAGAGCAAGTTTAGATGTGTTACCTGTTTTATTTAAGAAAAATGTTGTGAAATTGTCAATATAACCCAACTTGGTTATACCGGCGACAACACCCATCAGACTGAAAAGTAAGCCAAGTGTTTCAAAATTAATTTGTCCAATTGTATATTGATAAAAAATTTCCATAGTGTAATACCTCTTTATAATAGTCCAATTATGTATCGGCTAACTTCGGAAAAAAATAAAGTGATTAAAATTATTTGATTCTTGGTTGACAAATATATACCTATCAAGTACTATAAAGACAAGGTATACAAATGATTACCAAAAGAAAAGGAGGTTACTTATGGGGAGGATTCATTTATCGGATGCAGAATGGGAGATTATGAATTGTCTGTGGAACAAACCGAATCAAAAAATCAGCGAAATTGTTATTGCGTTAAGTGAAAAGAAAGCGTGGGATAAACACACGGTGATAACGCTTTTGAACCGGATGGAGAAAAAGGGAGCAGTGGCATTTGAGAGAAATGGCCGCGCCAAAGAGTATTATCCGTTAATTTCACAAAAAGAAACTGTAAAGCAGGAGACAGAGCAGTTTTTTGAGCGTGTTTGTCAGGGCAGTTTACGATTAATGGTTAATTCTTTTCTTAGCAGCAAGGCGGTTAAGAAAGAAGATTTGGATGAGTTATATCGTATGTTAGATGAAGCAAGAGAGGGGAAAGAATAATGTTTGAATTTATGTTGGAATGTCATCTTTTGATGCTTTTTCTGATTTTGTTACGGGCTTTGTTTGGCTCCTTTCTTTCCGCAAAAATGCGTTACGCTTTGTGGTTATTTATCCCGCTTCGTTTTTTGCCGTTTGGGTTGTTATTTGAAGCAGGAAAGCAGACTGTTTTGGTAAATCTGATTGGGAAAATACTAGCTATGCTGCCGCAGGTTTCCTTTGCCCGGTTTGACGCTTCCGCTATCCGTATTCCGGTCTGGTTCATGACTGTGTGGACGGTGGGAAGTGTACTTGTGCTTGTTTGGCAGTGGTTCGTAAATTTTCGCTTTGAAAAGAAATTATATGAAGAAAGAGAAAAACTTCCGCAGGATACGGCAGCTTACCCGGTCTATCTGGTAAATGATATTGCATCGTCCTGTGCATTTAAAATACATGGCGAAAAAGCGATTTATGTAGGTCGGAAGGCAGCCAATGATTTGGAAGTTTTTCAGACGGTTATCAAACATGAAACCAGTCATTTGGATTCTGGGGATTTGTTTTTTGGAAAAGTTCGAATGATTTTGACAGCGGTCTTCTTTTTTAGTCCGATTGCCTGGCTGGCAGCCGTATTATCAAAAAGGGACTGTGAGATGGCGTGCGACGAGCGGACAATTAATCGCATGGGAATTGCAAAAGAAGAATACGGAAAAATCTTGCTGGATTTGACAGTGGAAAGATTAAATACAGACGTATTATTCTGCCATGCAGTTATGATTTCACCTTCCTCTTATGGGTTAAAGGCTCGAATTAGAAATGTTTTGTCAAAGCAGAGAAACAAAAAAGGACAGATTCTGATGGGGATTCTGGTTGTGCTGTTTTGCGCTGGAACATGTTTTTATGAAATTCCATTTTTACATAATATGAATCAGGAAGAAACAATTCGGCAGTACGTTTTTTATTGTAACCAGGAATACTTTTTGGGTCTGAAAAAAATATGTGTACCGGAAAAGATGGATTATTTTTTTCATCCTAAAGTTACCGGAAAAATTGTTTCCCTTAACAAAACGAGTGAGAATTCAGAAGAGGTATTGTACCAGGTTGTGACAGAAGACAAAAAAGGCTGCAAAAGGAAACAGTCCATTTGCCTAGTGCAAAGAGAGCAGTGGAAGGTAAAGCCATGGTCAGAAGCGAACGTCCCTTTTCAATATGATGTTGTTAAGAATAAGATTTGCATTAAAGCCTATATTGGCAAGGAAGATGTAGTTTCTGTGCCAGAGAAGATAGAGGGAAAAACAGTCAACGAAATTCGGACGGGGGCATTTAAGAATTGTAATGTAAAAAAAATTACGATTCCCGCCTCGGTAGAAACAATTGGCTCTATGGCATTTTTTAACTTACCGGACTGCGAGGAGATTACAATTGGAAATAAAATGGCTCTCAAATCCGATGACATTTTCAAAAGATGTCCCAAATTAAAAGAGGTCAAGACGAAAGGAAAGGGAACGATTGTCTGGTTTATTGGAAATAGTTTGATTGAAGATGGAAATCTGGATACCTATTTTCAGGATATCTGTGACCAGAAAAAAGGGCCGGTGATTCATTACACAAATACAGGAAGCGGTTACATGGTAATGGACCATTTGAATGATTTTCAAAAGGATTTGCCGGAAACGGCATATCTGACAGCAGATGTAATTCTTATCCAGCCACTTCACGATTATGAGGCAATGATGGTTTCCACTCTTTCTGATAAATGCCGCAAAGATGCAAAAATTTATTCGCTTGGAACCATTTACACGAGATATAGAAATTACTGCAAATTTAAAAATGATTTTTCAAAACCGCTTGCTGGATTTACACCGGGTGGTGATTTGTGTGATGATCTTGTCCAGAGAAAGATACTCAAGCACTATGATATTCAGTCAATGGATGAAGTTCATCCAACATACTTAAATGGATTTATTTCCGGAGCGAGTATTTACAAGGAACTTTTCCATGGAAAGGTTTTGGATATTGATTACAAAAAAATGAGTTATGCGCTTGATTCTTTCATCCCCGGCAAGACCGATAAAGAGCGGGAAGAAAAAATGAAAGAGATTTTGGATGCCGCACAGAAATTTGATGTGAAGGAATATCAAAAGAGCGGGCGAGGATATTATGGATATTCGGAGAAGATAAAAAGAGGGGCGTAATTAAATTAGGAACATATAATTTGTTTTAAAGGAGGAAAGATATGGTAGCAATATTGACAAGTTCTTTGGGAGGCTCTTATAAAGTAAACGGCAAGCGTATTCCGACTTGTTTGCAAAATGAAAATGGTTTGTTAGACCAAATTAAAAAATATTGGAAGCCTATGTCCAAAGTTCTCATTATAAGTGCCGGACCCAATGATTTTATACGAAATGATAATATTTTGTTCTGTCAACGGGAAGCTTTCGTAATGAGTGGATTAGATGCGAAGTCTTTTGATATGTGTGATGCACGTAATGAGGAGATGGCACAAAATATAAGTGAATATGATGTGATAATACTGGCAGGTGGACATGTTCCCACCCAGAATAAGTTTTTTAAAAAAATTAGGTTGAAACAGAACTTGGAAAACTTTCAAGGAATGCTGATTGCATGGAGTGCTGGCTCTATGAATTGTGCGGCTGTTGTTTATGCACAGCCTGAGTTAGAGGGCGAGGCTGTTAGTAAAGAGTATAAAAGATTTATGGAGGGGCTTGGAATTACCAATAAAATGATAATACCTCATTATCAAGATGTAAAGAATGACATTGTGGATGGGCTCCGGGTGATGGAAGATATTACTTATCCGGATAGTATGGGCAAAGAATTTCTTGCTTTAAATGATGGCAGTTTTCTTGTGTCAGTGGATGGCGAGGAAAGTGTATATGGCGAAGCCTTCATAATAAAAGATGGAAAGCAATTACGTTTTACTTAATACTTCGAATCAACCGAAACACCTGCCACGAACGCTATCCGTTTAAATATTGCCGTAAGCAAACAAAATGTGATAAAATAAAAACAAATTATTTTACAACTTGGGGAGGCCTTATGCGGCGATGAAAGAGAACACGGAGCAGCTTTCGAGTGAGGAAAAACAATATCGAAAAATGACGGAAGAACCGGTGTGCCGGTTAATTATGAAACTGGGGCTTCCGACGACAATTAGTATGCTGATTACGAATGTTTACAATATGGTAGATACTTGGTTTGTCAGCCGGCTTGGAACAAGTGCGACCGGAGCAGTTGGTATTGTGTTTGGTCTAATGGCAATTATTCAGGCGTTCGGTTTTATGTTTGGACAGGGTGCAGGAACAAATATCAGCAGGGCTTTGGGGGCACATAAAAAGGAGCAGGCACGTGCATTTTCGGCAACAGGATTTTACTTGGCGCTGTTTGCCGGGACAGTTGTTAGTGTGTTTGGTATTCTCAATTTGGATGGTTTGTGCCGGTTACTGGGAAGTACAGAGACAATTTTACCATATGCAAGAATATATGCTTTTTATGTTTTGCTTTCTGCACCGGCGATGGCGACAGGTTGTGTAATGAACAACATTTTGCGCTATGAGGGTTATGCAAGTCTTGCGATGGTTGGTCTGGTATCTGGTGGTGTGTTGAATATGGCTGGGGACGCGTTTTTCATGTTTGGGCTTCACATGGGAGTTCGTGGTGCAGCTTTATCAACTATGATTTCACAGTATATATCTTTTGGCATTTTACTGTATTTTTTGTTGTGCGGTAAGACACAAAGCAGTTTGTCCATTCGGTATTTTACGAAGAAAGCAAGTGTCTTTGGAAGTATTCTTGCGTCCGGTTTTCCGAGTATGGTGCGTCAGGGGCTTGCAAGTATTTCTACGATGGTATTGAATGCGCAAGCTGCTATTTATGGGGATGCAGCAATTGCTGCGATGAGTGTTGTATCGCGAATTTTTATGTTTATTTTCAGTGTGGCACTTGGAATTGGTCAGGGATTTCAACCGCTTTCGTCGTTCAATTATGGAGCAAGAAAATATACGAGGCTGCGCAAGGCGTTTTGGTTTACCTTATTTTTTGGACTGGCTAATATGGTAGTATTTACAGGAGTGGTGTTTGTTTTTCGCAGCGAGATTATCATGCAGTTTTTATCCAATCAGGATGCATATGATATTGCGTATTATGCACTTGTGATTCAATGTGCGTCACAGGTGGCAGTCCCTTTTAGTGTCTGTGCCAATATGTTGTTTCAATCAATTGGTAAAGCAGGGAGAGCAACGATTTTAGCGACATTTAGAAGCGGTTCAATTTATATTCCGGTTTTGTTAATTCTTGGTACGCTTTTTGGACTACGGGGAATTCAGTGGACACAGCCGGCTACGGATATTCTGGCATCTGCCATATCAATGCCAATTGCTGTTGTGTTTTTGCATAAGTTACCTAAGGATGGATTGGAAGAAGGGGCGAATTAGGAGGGGCGTAAGTTTACTTAATACTCTGAATCAACCGAAACACCTGCTCAACGGCAGCACTTAAATTTTCTTTTGCATGGTTAAAGTCCATCGCTTCTTTCAGCGTTGTTACCGTGCGCAATATAGGGAAAAATGCGTCGATGCCATGTTGGTTACACAATGTGGCATCTTCTGCGACGCATCCGCCAAAAGCAAGAACTTTTTTCTCGTATTTTTTTGCAATTTCTGCTACGCCAATTGGTGCTTTCCCCATTACTGTCTGTCCATCTAATCGTCCCTCACCGGTTATTACAAAATCTGCATTTTTAATAAAAGATTCTAACTTAGTTTCCTCAAGAATAATTTTAACGCCGGATTCTAATACGGCATTTGTATAAGATAAAAATGCAAATCCAAGTCCTCCGGCTGCTCCGGTACCTGCTTGATTTGGATTGGCGCCGGAATACTTTTCTTTTGTCTTTTTTGCATAATTCATAAGCCATGTATCCATTTTGGGAATCATCGTTTGTGTTGCACCCTTTTGTGGACCAAAAACAGCGCTGCATCCATTAGCGCCACACAGCGGATTTGTTACATCGCATGCAATTCTAAATTTACATTCTTTCAGTTCTGGCATAACATGCTCATCGGTTATCGTTTCTATTAAGGCTAGTCCGTTTGCTCCGTATGGAACTTGTTTTCCATCGGCATCTAAAAAGCTGTAGCCGAGAGCCTCGAGCATACCGATTCCCCCGTCGTTGGTCGCACTTCCCCCGATACCAACAATAAATTTGCGGCATCCCTTTTTTATCGCATCTCTTATCAGCTCCCCAACGCCATATGTTGTCGTGTGAAGTGGATTTCTATCGGATTCGTTTACCAACGTGATTCCTGCGGCTGCGGACATTTCAATAATTGCCGTATTGCTTTCTGCAATTCTGCCATAAGAAGCCTCTATCATGGAGCCAAGCGGTCCTGTGACATTGACTTTTTCGATTGTTCCGTTCATTCCAAGGGTAAGGGCTTCTACGGTTCCCTCTCCGCCATCTGCCAAAGGGCAGACAGTTACCTCTGCATCGCGAAATACGCGGTGTATTCCTTCCGATACGGCATTTCCTGCCTCTAAAGAACTTAAACTGCCTTTCATAGAATCCATGGCAACGACAACTTTCATACGATGGCCTCCAATGTGGTTTTGTGATGTAAATTTATTATAACACACTAAAAATATGTGTAAACCATGGAAGTTTTTTCTGCTTTAGATTTGCGCATAGAAAAGGGGAATGGTATAATAATTTGCAAAGAAACGAGGGAGAAAGGTGCATGCAGATTACAAGGATTTTTCATAGTGGTTTTTTAGTCGAGACAGCCAAACGGTATTTTATATTTGATTATTATAAAGGAGAATTGCCGAAGTTAAATCCAGATAAACCGGTATATGTGTTCGCCAGCCATGGACATCAGGATCATTATGAACCAAAAGTATTTGAACTTTTGAAACAACAGGGGATTGTACCGAAACTTGCGATTCTTGCAAAGGATATTAAGGAGAAAAAATATCCGGATGGAATTCCTGTTTTAAAAGCCGGATTTCATGCACATTATGAAATTGAGGCAGATTTTTTGGTGGATACATTTCATTCAACAGATGCCGGCGTAGCGTATCTCGTTACTTGCGGGGAAGGAAAGATTTATCATGCGGGAGACCTTCATGACTGGGTGTTTGATTCTGCATCGGAGAGGGAAAACCGGCAAATGACAGGGATGTACAGGCATGAGATTGATAAGATGAAAAATATTTCACTGGATGTTGCTTTTGTTCCACTGGATCCAAGGCAGGAAAGACGTTATGCAGATGGAATATTATATTTTCTTCAAAAGGTAAAAGCAAAGCAGGTGTATCCAATGCACTTTTGGAGCCATTGTTCCATTATCGATAAGTTTCTTGCAGAATATCCAGAGTATGCGGATGTAATTAAAAAATAATATGGGGAGGTTATACATGAAAAAGTATGTGTTAGCACTGGACCAGGGAACGACAAGTTCACGCTGTATTTTGTTTGACAAGCAGGGAAATATCTGCGGCATGGCGCAGAAAGAATTTGAACAGATTTATCCTCATGCGGGATGGGTGGAGCATGACCCTATGGAAATCTGGGCATCACAGTTATCTGTTGCGACAGAGGCGATGAGTAAAATTGGTGTAACCGGCGAAAATATAGCGGGGATTGGCATCACGAATCAAAGAGAGACGACGATTGTCTGGGACCGGCATACAGGACAGCCTATTTACAATGCGATTGTGTGGCAGTGCCGAAGAACAGCAGATGACATTGAAAAACTGGTGAAAGATGGTCTGGCCGATTATGTACGAAAGACGACGGGACTGATTCCAGATGCTTATTTTTCTGCATCGAAAATTGCGTGGGTATTGGATCATGTTACAGGGGCGCGGGAGAAAGCAGAAGCAGGTGATTTGCTTTTTGGAACGGTGGATACCTGGCTGATTTGGAATTTGACGAAGGGTGCTGTTCATGTAACCGATTACACGAATGCGTCCAGAACGATGATGTTTGATATTCATAATTTGCGTTGGGATGAGAAGATGTTAGATTATTTTCATATTCCAAAATCTATGCTTCCGGAGGTTCGGCCATCCAGCTGTGTTTATGGATGCACGGATTTGAGTCTGCTCGGCGGGAAAATCCCGATTGCCGGGGCAGCAGGAGACCAGCAGGCGGCTTTGTTTGGACAGTGTTGTTTTATGCCGGGGGAAGTGAAAAATACTTATGGAACCGGCTGCTTTTTGTTGATGAATACGGGAGAAAAAGCGGTAAATTCAAAAAACGGCTTGCTTACTACGATTGCAGCAAGTTTTGAAAATCAAATTCAATATGCGCTGGAGGGTAGTATTTTTGTGGCTGGCGCAGGTGTGCAGTGGCTGCGTGATGAGATGGAGTTAGTGAAAGATGCTGCTCAGACAGAGGCATTTGCCAATGCGGTGGAAGATACGAATGGTGTCTATGTGGTTCCTGCGTTTACCGGCCTTGGTGCCCCATATTGGAATCCATACGCAAGAGGAACAGTTGCAGGGTTGACAAGAGGCTGTAAAAAGGAGCATTTTGTGCGTGCTATCCTAGAAGCGATGGCATATCAGACTTACGATATTTTGAAAATTATGGAGCAGGAATCCGGTGTTGATATTGTCAGTCTTAAAGTCGATGGCGGGGCATCGAATAATAATTTTCTAATGCAGTTCCAATCCGATGTACTAGGTGTTGATGTGCTTCGACCGGAGTGTGTAGAGACAACCGCACTGGGAGCTGCTTATCTGGCGGGACTTGCCGTAGGTTACTGGGACGATGTGGACGATATCCGTAAAAACTGGGCACTATCTAAAACGTTTGTGGCAGATATGCCGGAAGAATTGCGAAATGAAAAATTAGCCGGGTGGAAGCGTGCCGTACGCTGTGCGCTTGCCTGGGCGGAGGAGTAGAATTGGAAAGGAGATTAAATAGAGCAAAGAAACAAGGTGGAACGAAATGCAAAATCTGTTATTAGAATTTTTTTGTGGGCGATATTTATGATTAGTTGACCTGATTTTGAAAAATAGCAAATCAAGTCAACTGTTTTATAGATAAAAGTTGACTTAAAGGTCGCTTTTTATCAAATAGGTCATCAAAAATGACCAAGGTGAATGACTGTATTTAAGATAATCCAAATTTAGGTCAACAAATATATTGTAAAAGTTGACTTAATTAGAAAAAAAGTGGAAATAGGTCAAAGGAAGGCAGGATTTTGGTTGACCGCAAGAGAAGCTTTTGCGAGTTAGGTCAATGGGGGGTTATGTATGGATAGGTGTACGGAATATAGTACAATGAGAGGCGCTATAATCTTGTTGACAGTAAGGAGATAATCTTAAGAACATACAAGAGAAGGGAGAGTTTCATATGACATTTTTATTATTGATATTTGGTTTTATTTTGATTGAAATGCCGATTGTGGCATTTCTAAGTGTAGTAAATGATGTTCATCAACCACTTCCAATTTTAATTATGGCACTTATTTGTACGGTAATTGATGTGTTTATAATTACAAACCGAATTACATTCCATAAAGCCAATGGAGGTAATGAGGAACGCATGAGAAAAATTCGGAAGGCTGTAAAAATTACTGCGATAATTATAGCGGTGTGTCTTCTTCCGGGAACTTGGTTTGTATCGGAAGAGGGCTATAAGGCGAACCGAAAAAAAGGTTCATCTTATGATTATAATTATTCGGGTTCTCATTCATCATATGATTCGAGAATTTTTGGCAGTTCAAGAGGCAAGAGTAGTTCATCGAGTTCATCGGATCAGCATGACGACGCCGATTCGGATGATACCAGTTCGTCTGATAGTGACCGTACAAGCTACTATCCAACGCAAAAACCGCAAGTAAATCAAAAGATAACAAATGGTGTTGAGGATTACGATGATCCGGATGATTATGCTTCTGATTATGCAGAAGAATTTGCATATGACGAATTTGGGGATGATGAAAGTGAAGAGGCATATGATTATGGGTACGAGGAAGCTTATGACTACTGGATGGATGAGAGAGGAGATGATGAAAGTGATTGAATTGTATTACTTTAATCAGAATGTAATAGAAAGAGGATTTAACATGCCACAGCCTTATGAAGGACGTTCTTCAAACGTCCTGTCGCAAAGGAACATAGTAACCTAGAAAAAATATTGCACAGAAATCCATTCCGAGTTTCTGTGTTTTTTCGACTCTTTGTAAAAAGAAAACCGTTGGTGCAGAACTTAAAAAGTTTCAAACCAACGGCTTTTAGCGTTCCCAAGAGGTTTCGAACCTCCGACCTACCGCTTAGGAGAACTTTGATGCGAGTTTTTTGGTAGCTGTATTAGCAAAGGAGCAATATATTAGCAAGGCGAATATACGTGTGAGTATATCGACAAACTTATTGATATTTTTTGTTGTTTGGTATACACTATGTATATACCAAATGTAAGGAGGAATCTATATGCAGGCACAAGTGAAGGAATGGGGAAATAGTCAAGGGATTCGTTTATCCAAAGAAGTGTTGAAAAGTGCGGGAATCAAATTAAATGAATTCTTGGATGTTGAGGTATCAGATGGGGTGATTACTTTGGCAAGACAATTTCGGCATAAAACGTTGGAAGACAGAGCTGCTGAATACGATGGAAAGTTAATGCTTGACGGCGAATATGATTGGGGCGAACCGGTTGGAAGAGAGGTGTGGTAATGGCGTCTTTACACCAAGGAGATATTCTTAAGATTGAAAAAATAAAACATCCTGTATTGGTGGTTAGCAAAGATTTTTTTAATACAAGCGGTGAAATAATTGGATGTCCGATTATTAAAAATTCGACTGCGGGTCCACTTCATATATGGATGTCTACAGAAGAAAATGAAGGCTATATACAGTGTGAAAAACTGGCGTTGTTAGATATGTCATTTCGCGGTTACAAAAAAGTGGACAGATTGCCAATTTCAGAGATGGTTAATATATCGGATGCTATTCAAGGTATCTTTGAATATGTTTAGGAAATAAAAGTAAATTCCATGTGTGTTTTGAGCATGCGCCCTATAGAGAAGAGAAGTCATAACACCAAATTCAAGCAAGCTTGAATGGTGTTAAACTTCTCTTCTCTGCATGGCTTTTTGACTTCGCGAGTACTCCCAGTAGGAATCGAACCTACAACTGCCCCTTAGGAGGGGGCTGTTATATCCATTTAACTATGAGAGCAAAATCCGGCTTATGCAGCATAAGCCGGAGATTTTTATTTTATCCGGTAATTACAGATATTTTTTCAAAACATCGACTTTATCTAATCTCTCCCAAGGAAGGTCTAAGTCGCTGCGGCCGAAGTGGCCATAGGCAGCAGTCTGGGAATAGATTGGTTTTCTGAGGTCGAGCATCTGGATGATGCCGGCCGGACGCAAATCGAAGTTCTCGGCAATGATGTCGACTAATTTGCTTTCCGGTAATTTGCCGGTGCCAAATGTGTCAATGCGTACGGAAGTTGGTGAAGCAACACCGATTGCGTAGGACAACTGGATTTCTGCACGGTCACACAGACCGGCAGCTACAATATTTTTGGCAACGTAGCGGGCTGCGTATGCAGCCGAGCGGTCAACTTTTGTCGGGTCCTTTCCGGAGAAAGCGCCACCGCCGTGGCGTGCCCAGCCACCGTAAGTATCGACAATGATTTTACGACCGGTTAAACCGCTGTCGCCGTTTGGTCCGCCGATTACAAAACGACCGGTTGGGTTAATATAGAATTTTGTATCTTTGTCAATTAATTCTGCAGGGAGAACAGCATCTACGACATATTTGCGGATGTCTTTCTGAATCTGTTCCCAGGAAACATCTTCGCTGTGCTGCGATGAAACAACAACAGCATCCAAACGCAGTGGATTTCCATTTTCGTCGTATTCTACCGTGACCTGTGACTTGCCGTCCGGGCGCAGGTAGGAAAGCGTTCCGTCTTTGCGGACTTTGGAAAGCTGGCGGGACAATTTGTGCGCCAGATAAATCGGATATGGCATATAGTCATCGTCGGTTTCGTTTGTTGCGTAACCAAACATCATACCTTGGTCGCCGGCACCTTCCGATTCAATTTCGGAGTCCGTCAGCTTCGCTTCTAATGCTTTGTCGACGCCCATTGCGATGTCGGAAGACTGTTTGTCCAGTGCAATTTTAACCTGGCAGGTTTTTCCGTCAAAGCCCTTTGCAACATCGTCATAGCCAATTTTACAGATTGTATCGCGAACGATTGCTTCAATATCAACCGTTGCATTGGATGTAATTTCACCCATAACTAAAACTAAATCAGTAGTGATTGCAGTTTCGCAGGCAACACGGCTCATTGGGTCCTGTGCGAGCATAGCATCCAAGATGGCATCGGAAATCTGATCACAGATTTTGTCCGGATGTCCCTCGGTTACCGATTCAGAAGTAAAAAGTATCTTACCCATGGTTTCCTCCATTCAAATTCATACGTAAATAACATTCTTATTCTACTATAACAGTAAAATATCGTCAAGTTGGAAAAAATGATAAAAAATGACAGTTGGAAAAAATGATAAAAAATGATAAAGTTTTACACATTTTTATTTTTTTATGTTATGATAGAAACAGACGGTAAAATAAAGAATAAAAAGTGATAAAGAGGAGAACTATGGCAATTCACATTTTTGTCATTTGCCTTGTTGTTTTGGGGCTTCAGAATATTATTTCCATAACCATTCATAAGAAGCGTTTTTCCAAACAGGTAGATGAATTACAGAAGCAGCTGGATGAAAAAAAAGAAGAATCTGAACTTGTCATGAGGGAAATGCTAAGCAATATTACACATGATTTAAAAACACCCTTAACGGCGATACGCGGGTATGCCCAGGGAATATTAGATGGAGTGGCGGCAACCCCTGACCGCATGAACAAGTATATCAGTACCATAAGAAATAAAGCAGATGACATGGCAAATCTGGTAAATGAGTTGTCGTTGTTTGCTCAAATTTATAATAAAGAAATTGAATATAAAAAAGGAGGTGTCGAAATTGATGAATACATCAGCCGGTGTATGAGCAATTTGTCGCTTGACTTGGAAACCAGAAAGATTGATTTTTTATATCGAAATGATGTGGAAAAGGGAACGTGCCTTTACATTGATGAGGAAAAGATAAAACGAGTTTTTTATAATGTAATTGGAAATGCATACAAATACATTGATAAAGATTTGGGAATGATATTTCTTCATATTGAGGATGCCGGGAAAATGGTCTGGGTTCGGATTACTGATAATGGTTCGGGAATCGAGAAAGATGAACTACCGCTGATTTTTGAACGTTTTTACCGAACCGACAGTTCCAGAAATTCAAAAACCGGAGGAACCGGACTTGGTCTTGCGATTGCAAAAAAGATAATTGAAGACCATGGCGGACAGATTTATGCGGAAAGCGAAAAGGGGAAAGGGACGAAAATTTCTTTTTCTTTGCCAAAGAAAGTAGACGAAAAGAAAAAAATATGATAGCATAGGATTAGTAGAATGGAGGGCCAGTATGAAGAAAATACTTATTGTTGAAGATGAATTACCAATTGCTGAGTTGGAAAAAGACTATTTGGAGCTTAGTGATTTTGAGGTTACGATTGAGACCGACGGCATTGAGGGCGAAGCAAAAGCAATGAGCGGAGAGTATGATTTGCTGATTCTTGATGTAATGCTTCCGGGACAGGACGGATTCGAAATTTGCCGCAAATACAGAGAAAAGTATTTGGCACCTGTCATTGTTGTTTCGGCAAAAAAGGAAGATATTGATAAAATCCATGGATTAGGACTTGGTGCAGATGATTATATGACAAAACCATTCAGTCCGAGTGAATTGGTGGCACGTGTGAAAGCACATATAAACCGTTATGAGTCTTTGACGGAGAAATCATCTGAGAAGACAGCAAAGAATGAGACGATTGAGGTTGGTGATTTAAAGATTGACCGTACCGCCCGTCGTGTATTTGTTCGTGGTGAAGAGAAAAATTTAACTTCCAAAGAATTTGATTTGCTTTACTTTTTGGCAAAAAATCCAAATCATGTATTCCCGAAAGAAGAGCTGTTCCAGCGAATCTGGGATGTAGGTCCGATTGGGGAAAATGGCATGGTTGGCGATATTGCCACCGTTACCGTGCATATCAAAAAAATTCGTGAAAAAATTGAGCAGGATACATCCAATCCGGAGTATATTGAGACCATCTGGGGTGTTGGATACCGGTTCCGCGCCAATTAATTTCAGGGATAAAAAATTAAAAATCGAAGATACTAAGGTAGCAGGCCGTATGGTCTGCTGCTTTTTATATTTACGGGAGGTGCGGCATGAAAACAAGACATTTGATTTTAATTGGCCTTACGATTTTGTTGTGGTTTTCTTTTCGATTTCTGCTTCCGCTGACGCTTCCCTTTGTACTTGCCTATTTTTTTGCAAAACTGGTATCGCCAATGATACAATTTCTGGTAAATAAATTAAAATGGAGGCGGAAAGTCAGTATTTTTTTAGTTGTCTTTTTTACGCTGTTGATTTTAGGGGGATTTAGTGTTTATATCATTACATTAATTATTAGTCAGGGAATGATGCTGCTGCAGAAAATACCGGTTTATGGGCAGATTTGCGGAAGAATGCTTGAAAGAATGTGCAGTCACTGCGACCGGATGCTGGAGCTTGCGGATGGAAGCAGTTTTGATTATTTAGAGGGTCAGGCAGCAGGGCTTTATCAGAAAATTGGCACGGATTTACTTCCCAGATTGTCCGGGTGTGCCATTTTTCTCGTAAAAAAGGGAATTGGAGCCATTAGTTCTCTGTTTATTTTCTTTTTGTCGGTGCTTTTAATTTTGCTGGATGACAAAATGCCTGCGGTGCGTGGGAGGCTACGCCCGTTTGTGCAAAAACTGCGTGGTGCCGGACTTGCTTATCTCAAAGCGCAGTCACTGTTGTTATTCATTATTGCGGCACTTTTGGCACTTGGTTTTTATTTCATGGGAAATGATTATGCGATACTTCTTGCGATTGGAATTGCTTTACTGGATGCATTTCCGGTACTTGGGAGCGGTATGGTATTGATTCCATGGGCGGTATTAAGTGTCATTGGCGGACGATATTATGATGCAGCAATTGTTACAACTCTTTTTTGCGTGGTTACATTTTTGAGAGAAATTTTAGAACCGAGACTGATTGGAAAAGAAGTGGGGATTAAACCATTGTATCTGATTATTTCCGTGTACGCCGGAATCGAATTATTTGGCATCGGCGGTGTGATTTTGGGGCCGGTTTCTCTAACCATTTTGAAAGCGGTACGCGAAGAACTCATCGAGCGGGAACGAACCTAGCGGGAAATCCAGCGGCTCATACCGGAGCCATGGTCTGAAAATGGACGTGTGTGAAAACCTAGTTTTTCGTAAAAAGGTTCTTTGTTCAATGCGGACATGAGGTTTACCATAATGGTCTCTCCCTCATCCACCTGACTTTCCAGCCAGGAAAGAACATGCTCAATAATATATCGTCCAAGTCCCTGCGACTGGTGCGATGGACGCACAATGACATCGCAGATAAAATAGACGTACCCACCATCTCCGACAACACGCGCCATGCCCACGGGCCGTCCGTTCTCTCTGGCAATCAGGGTATAGAGGGAATGGTCGAGGGCGATGCGGGCGCGATTTTCTCTTATGGTAATAAAATCTACGCTTGCACGAAGGTCATTATATTCATCAATTGTTATGGAATGATTTAATGTTATATTTTCTATGTTCATGGCAAGCTCCTAAAGTATCAGACAAACTGGTTGGTTGTTTCATCATACTGGTAGTCAATGGAATCCAATGTCTGACAAAGCTCTGCCTGATTCAGTTCATATGTCTGGCACAATTCTTCCAAAGTTGCAAATTGATCCCGTAATTTTGTATTTACAAAACTAACTAAAATAATGGGGTCCTGTGGTACATCCACAATCAAACACCTCCTGTGTATTTTCATTGATTCCCAACTATCATACATAAAAACATAGTTTCTTGTCAACCCTATTAGAAGAAAGAATCTTTTTGGGAGGTGATTATGTCGCAGAGAACAGAATTTTCAAAGGATTTTAGCAAAAATAAACAGCGGATTGATGAACTTTTGCAGATTGATAAAAGCTTTGATTTGCTGTACCGGGTGGTGATTATTGGTGGTAAAAAGGCTTGTTTTTATTTTGTTGACGGTTTCTGTAAAGACGAAATTATGGAGAAGGTATTAGAATTTCTCTATAAAATTAAACCGGAGGAAATGCCGGAAACAGCGCATGATTTTTTAAATGAAAAATTGCCGTATGGTGAGATTGATTTAGTGCGGACAGAAAATGATTTAATTCAGAGGTGCTTATCGGGTGTTCCGCTTTTGATGGTGGATGGATACTGCGAACTGCTCGCAATGGATTTTCGAACATATCCGGCACGTTCGGTCGACGAACCGGAAAAAGATAAAGTAATGCGCGGTTCCAGAGATGGTTTTGTGGAAACCGTTGTGTATAATACGGCATTGGTCAGAAGAAGAATTCGTTCTACGGACCTTGTGATGGAAATGCATACAGTAGGAAAAAGTTCACGGACAGATGTCGTAATTGCTTATATGGGTAACCGTGTGGAGCCGGAAATGTTAAACAACATTCGTAAGCGGATTGACGCGATTGAGATTGATTCTCTTTCCATGAATCAGCAGAGTCTTGCAGAATGTTTATATCAGCACAAGTGGTATAATCCGTTTCCGAAATTCAAGTTTTCGGAACGTCCGGATGTCACAGCAGCCAGTATATTGGAGGGAAGTGTGGCAATTTTAGTGGATAATTCGCCATCTGCCATGATTTTACCGACATCGGTTTTTGATATTGTCGAGGATGCGGACGATTATTATTTTCCTCCTGTGACAGGAACTTACCTGCGGCTGTCGCGAATGGTCATTGATTTTCTTGCCGTTTTTATGACGCCGGTATTTTTACTTTTTATTATGCATCCGGAGTGGCTTCCGGAGTCCTTAAAGTTTATTCAGATTAATGACCCGGTGAATGTCCCCATTTTCCTGCAAATGCTGATTTTGGAGTTCGCCATTGATGGATTAAAACTAGCGTCGGTGAATACTCCGAATATGCTGAGCACGCCGCTTAGTGTCGTGGCAGGTATTATATTGGGTGATTATACGGTAAGTTCCGGCTGGTTCAATGCCGAAATCATGCTGTATATGGCATTTGTGGCCGTGGCAAATTACACGCAGGTCAGTTTGGAACTTGGCTATGCGCTGAAGTTCATGCGGATTATTTTGATTTGTCTTACCGCTGCATTTGGTCCGTGGGGGCTGCTTGCCGGTACGGTGCTGGTAGTTGTTTTGATTGTGACGAACCGGACAATCAGCGGAAAAAGCTATATTTATCCGATTGTTCCGTTTAATGCGAAACAGTTTTTGCGACGGTTTTTCCGGGTAAATCTGCCGAGTTCGGAAAAATAAACGGCGTTATATCATGATATTACATGGAATGGATACAATAGCATGATACCTATCCCTTTCAATATAGTAGACATAGGTACCATAGTATTTTAACGTAATGTTTTCCACATTTGTGATTCCGTATCCGTGTACCATTTCATCTTTTTCATGTTCTTTTGCTTGATGAGACAAGGTATTTGAAATGTGCAGTAAAAGCTCTTTACTAGTGGTACGGATGGATACTTCAATTTGTCTCGGAGCCGGCACTTGAATTTCACGGCAGGCATTCAGACAGTTGTCTAGCAGATTGCCCAAAATGATACTAAAGTCATAATCATCGATTTGAATGTTAGACAGGCTTACCTGGATGTCCGTCCGAAATTCAATGTTCTCTTTTTCGGCAATTGACATATGATTGCTTACAAAGGCATCAATAACCAAATTTCCTGTATTTATACGGTTATAGGATTGTTCAATGTCTTCCATAGATTTTTTTAAATAGTCTTCAATGACATCGTAGTTGCCTTTTTTTACACATTCTTCTATATAAAAATAGTGTTTTTTGGTATCATGCATTAAACTTCGCGTGTTACGGTATGCTGTAGAAATCTGCTGGTATTTTGTTGACTGAAAAGCAAGCTGCTGATTCAACTGCTCTTTTTCTTTTTGGAGACGGTTCACATTCAAAATATTGTCTAACAGATAATAGTTTACAACATTGATAAATAGCAAACCAGCAGAGCCAATAAAGGACAATGAAAATGGATTTGATACCATTTCAAATTGATCCGGTATTGTCATCATGATTATGATAGAAACAAGTGGCATAATGCATATTAATAATGTGTATTGAAAGGAAAAAATTTTTTTCCTTTTCAAAAAAACGATATTTGTAATCATAATGAAAAGGAATAAAAATAATTTCGATACAATTGAGCAGACAACTGGATTTCCAAGAAGCTTTTCGCTTGTTTCTACAGGAAACAACTTAATGAATAAAAACGTAAAGACTTCTGCTAAAGTTGCAAATAGCTGAAATGTAATAGCAGCGAAAATACGATGAACAAACTTTCCCTCATACAAAAAAGATAGAGTAAATAGAGAAAGCAAACTGATTCCGGCCATTATATAAAAAGAATGGTTTTGCTTGGCATAGGAAAGAAACTGGGCTAAAAAGCCAAGAAGTCCTTCTATGCAAGCGAAAATAAAAAGAAAAAGCCAAAAAGGAACAGCCTCCCTTCTTTTTTTCATAATGGCATTAAAAAATATAATTATTAATGCCATATCAAATATTGAGCAGATGATATCTAGCATGCGTTTCCCCCTTCTAACGAACTTGATTAATAGATAATAATTTCTTTGAGAAAATACTCCGAAGTTCTTTTTCTTGTCTTCGACTTAGGGGAATTTTTTCATTGTTGCTCATAATCAGTTCGTTATCTTTAATGAAATGAATTCGGTTCAGATTCACTAAGTATCCTCGGCACGGACAAAAAAATGAATCCGAATTTAGTTTTTTTTCCCATTCGGATAAAACACCATAGGCTTCGATAGTTTTATACTCTAAAAAAATTTGTATCCGTTTCTTTTTTGCATTAATAGAATGGATGGCAATAATATTTTCTGCAAAAATCACTTCTTCTGCACCATCTTCTTTCAAAAGAAACGAAGCATTTTCACTTTCACGATAAGATTTAATAATGCGGAATAATAGTTTTTCAAAATCTTCAAAAAGAAATGGTTTTGGAAAATAGTGAAAAGCCTCCACATTAAAACTGTCTTGCATATACTCCGGAAAGTTACTAACAAAAACAATTTTTGCCATTCTATCTGGAATTTCTCGTATGTGTGCCGCTACTTCGAGACCACTTAGTTTAGGCATTTCAACATCTAAAAAGAGAATATTGTATCTTCCTGCTGAATCATATTTTTCCAAAAGTTTTGTGCTGTTTTGAAACGTATTGATTTCGAAATCAATGTCATGCTGCATTTCGTAAATATGTAAAAAACGTTGTATCGCCTGAATGTCCTTTTCTTCGTCATCGCAGATTGCTACTTTAAATAACATGATGAATACGCCTCCTTCCTATTTTTGAATATGCCTGCTAAGATATTAAGTACAGTAATAAAACAACTTATGGTAATAAGTTTATAATAAATGGCATAATTTGTACAGCAAAAAACAATTTCAGCAAAAGTTACAATACTGATGAATAAATAATTTTTATGTTTTAATATTTGCTTCTCAGTCTCTGTAAAGCGTTTATTAGGGTGGTCTACCAGTGGTGTTTTAACAATAATAAATGCAAGGACCGAAAAAATTGTAAGCCAAATGACAGGGTGACCAGTGGGAACCAATGGTGACACAATAAGTGTTCCAATAGCACAGATGTACGACAGAATTGTGCATATCCATTGTTTCGATGCGTGGTAGCCGCCGCTGGTTAGTCGGAATCCTGTAAATAGTAGGAGAAAGAGAACACAGGATGTAATTTTATTTGTAAGCAAGCCGAACAATAGAATAGTTACGGCAAATAGTATTTGTTCTAATAATGTGTTAATGCAATAAAAGAAAAAATCTTTTTTTTCTGTTTTATCGTTTGCCAAGGCAATATTGATGATTTTTTGTGTTAACCATTTTGTAAGTATCATAGATGATTCCCCCTTTTTTGTAGAATGTTAGTATATACTAAAAAATGTTATAAACAGAAAAAATGTGACGAGTGGTTAAAAATAAGGGACGAACGGTCAAATTGCCGTTCGTCCCTTATTTTTGACCACTCGTCACGGAAAAAGAAAAAAAGTCAGATTATATGATATACTGCAAAAAAATAACAAAGGGGGAAAATACTATGTATTTCAAACACAAAAAATTAATTCAGAAAATTTGTAAGGGGATTTGTACAATGGCAGTTTTTGCGGCGCCAGTTGCTTCTGAATATTGTCATGTATTGTTTTATCAGCCAAAAGAACCAGAAGGTTTTAAGGAATTTCTGAAAAAGGAACAAAAGAAAATTTAGTAAATTATTTTGTCAGATTTTCTCCGTTTGAAACGTTATAGTAAATAGATACTTCAAACGGAGAAGATTTTGACCGTTCAAGGATGAAAAATGACCATTCG
>NZ_QTVH01000031.1:0-25501 GCF_003435975.1 Clostridium sp. AF36-4
ACAAGTATAATTTTTTTCAAAAACCTCTTGACTATTTATAGTTTGTCATCTCCCGTAACTTCTGTATCTCTGTATTATGCCCCAATACAATTAAAACATCCTGTGGGTGCAGCGCATACGACGCGGGTGGATTTACATTGGTCTCTTCCAATCCGCGGATACCGATAATACTGATGCCATAGCGCGAGCGGATATTTAACTGCTCCAATGTTTTTCCCGCCCAGTTTGACGGCACTGCCATATCCACAATACTATATTCATCCGAGAGTTCAATTGCCTCAAAATAATTACCATTCATAATATCGTTGCCAACACGGATTCCCATTGCACGGTCAGGAAAAATTACTTTGTCTGCCCCGATACGGCTCAAAATTCTTCCTTCCATATCAGTGGATGCCTTTGCCATGATAAATGGCACATTCAATTCTTTTAACTGCATCGTAATCAGGGCACTGGTTTCCAAACTCCGTCCGATGCCGATAATCGCACCGTCGTAATTTCCAATTCCTAACTGTTTTACCGCTTCCGGGTTTGTGGCATCTGCACAAATTGTATGCGTCACTTCCGAAGCAATCTGCTCTAACCGCTCCTCATCTTTATCCACTACCATCACGGTAGCACCGGAATTGGCAAGGGTTTTCGCAACATACATACCAAAATCACCAACACCAAACACAACAAATTCTTTTCGTTTCATCGTATTCCTCCTATCCAACAGAAACCCGCTCTTTCGGGTACGTTTTTACATTCACAAAGCGCTTGGAGTTAAAAAACAGGGCAAGCGAAATCGGACCGATTCGTCCAATATACATTGTTACTATAATAATTAACCGCGACACCGTAGTCAAATGCGGGGTAAAATCTCTGCTTAATCCAACCGTCGCAATGGCAGAAACAATTTCATACAGACAATCAATAAAATTGCCCGGCTGAACTGCCGCTAAAATGACTGTAGCTCCTAACATTACACCGAAACTCACGGCAAAAATCGACAGCGCACGGCGCACCGCCATATCACTGACTCTCCGTGCAAACATTTCCGTATCACGACGCCCCTTAATAATGGAAACAACCGTTAATACAAGTACCGCCATCGTCGTTGTTTTGATTCCTCCCGCTGTACCGGACGGTGACCCGCCAATAAACATTAAAAGACAGCACACAAGGGCAGTCGACTTATTTAACCCTGACTGTGAAATGGTACAAAATCCTGCCGTTCTTGTCGTTACTGACTGAAAAAAAGCTGCCTGAATTTTATCAAAAAAAGACAAAGGACCAAGTGTTGCCGGATTTTGATATTCAAGAATTAATATCAAAATAGCACCAACCACAATCAAAAAAGCTGTCATAAAAAGTACAAGTTTTGCATTTAACGATAAATAATGTAAAGATTCCCTTCCGGTTCGGCGTTTTCGTTTTCCCTGTTTCATAACATCCAATACATTCCACCAGACCGGGAAACCTAGTCCTCCTAAAATAATCAGCCCCATTGTTGTAATATTCACAACCGGATTTCCGACATAACGGCTCAAACTATCCGGTCCGATTACATCCATCCCGGCATTGCAAAATGCGGACACGGCATTAAAAACGGAATACCAGATTCCCGCCAAACCGTAATCCGGAATAAACACCGTCATATAAAGAAGGGCACCCACTGTCTCTACGACAAGGGTCCCCTTTAGAATTTTTTTCACCAAAACAACAAGCCCCTGAATCGTATCGAGGTTATACGCATCCTGAATCAAAAGTCTTTCTTTCATGCCAATCCGGCGACGCAGAATCAACATAAACATCGTGGTAAACGTAATTACACCTAAGCCGCCAACCTGCGCCAAAAGTGCAATCACAACCTGTCCGAACAGACTCCAGTGTGCGTATGTAGGCACCGTCACAAGGCCGGTCACACATACCGATGTAGTCGAAGTAAACAGTGCATCCACAATTCCCGTTACTTTTCCTGTTTTCGAAGAAAGCGGAAGCATTAAAAGAAATGTTCCAATTACAATAGCAACAAAAAATCCAACTGCTATAATTCTCGTCGTTGTAAATTCTTTTTTCCTGCCGAAACGCTTCATTAATGAATCACTTCCCTTTCCTTATGGACATAATGCAGTACATATTTACCTCTACCACGTGTCTTTGCTTTATAAAGCGAGTCATCCGCCTGCGTATACATCTGCTCAAACGAAACTGGGACTTTTCCTGCTACAGCAGCTCCGATACTGCAAGTCATATTGATATTTCCATTCTCATTCGATATTGCTTTTATTTCGTGCTGAATACGGGAGCATTTTCCAGCCAGCCAGTCCTCACTCTTTAAGTTTCTGACATAAACCATAAACTCATCCCCGCCAACACGTCCAATGATATCCGAGCCACGAAAAATACTTGTCAAAAACTCCGCAACATTTTCCAAAAACATATCGCCGACAAGTTTACCAAGTTCATCATTCATGCGCTTCATATTATCAATATCAACAAGAAGAAGTGCACATTCATGTGTCTCATCCCTTGCATTTAAAGTGTCACGCAGAGAATTTTCAAATGAAAACTTATTCAAAATTCCCGTAACCGGGTCTACCATACAGCGTCTCTGATACTCACGCTTCGCATTATTATCACGGATTCGAAGCTGCACAATCGTAAGTGTCATCATATAACCAAGCACCAATCCAATAAATGCCGTAAAGACGTCAGATTGGGCAATACGCGGAACTTTATACCAAAGAGTAACAATTGAGTAAACCAAATCAACAATTGCCATTAATGGTATAATCAATCGAAAGCGAAGAATAAATACCGTTGGTGTTACAATCAGTAACAGCGGCACAAAACTTGCCGGGACATTACGGTACGGAAAAATATCAATCCATGCGGTTATTATAAACATCCCCAGTATAAATAATGTACAAATTGTATTTGCCACATAATAATGAATCTTTGGTCTCGAAGCATAAAAAATTGAAATTCCTGCTGTCAAAACAACAAATCCAAACAATACATAATACGGTAACGAAATAGTCCATCCACGAACCAAAAATGGCGTAAAGAAAAATGCAAACAAAATAAATGGCACCAATAAAATCGTGATTTTTTTTAACATTCTTAAATTCTGTCTGCCACTCTCTTCCCTGCAATCTAAAAAAAACTGTCTTCGTTCGCGGTTATATCTGTTAAAAAGTTCCGAATACAATTTCGTACGTGTCATAATCCCCTCTCCTTTTTACTTAATTCTGATTCATTTTTGCCAGTTTTGCTGCCTGATCCGCAGCAATCAAACTATCAATAACTTCATTCAAATCCCCATTGATAATCGAATCCAGCTTATGAAGTGTAAGTTTAATTCGGTGATCCGTCACCCTTCCCTGTGGATAATTGTAGGTGCGGATTTTCTCCGAGCGGTCTCCGGTACCAATCTGGCTTCTTCTCTCCTCCGCTTCCGCATCGTGCGCCTTGGCGCGCTCCAGTTCATATAGTCTCGCACGAAGCACCTTCAGCGCCTTATCCTTATTTTTCAACTGTGATTTTTCATCCTGACATGAAATAACGATGCCGGTCGGAATATGAGTTAAGCGCACCGCTGAATCTGTCGTATTGACACACTGTCCACCGTTTCCGGAGGCACGGAACACGTCAAATTTACAATCATTCATGTCCAATTCCACTTCCACTTCCTCCACTTCCGGCATAATTGCCACAGTAGCTGTCGAAGTATGGATTCGTCCGCCGGACTCTGTTGCCGGAATTCGCTGCACACGGTGTACGCCACTTTCATATTTTAATTTTGAATATGCACCGGTTCCATTAATCATAAAAACAATTTCCTTAAATCCACCGATGCCATTTTCATTTGAATTCATTGTATCCACTTTCCAATGGTTTGCCTCCGCAAACTTACAGTACATACGGTACAAGTCAGCAGCGAACAACGCCGCTTCATCACCACCGGCACCGGCACGAATCTCCACGATTACGTTTTTATCATCATTCGGGTCCTTTGGCAGAAGTAAAATGCGAAGTTCATTCTCAATGTCGTCAATTTTTCCTTTGCACTCATTGAGTTCCTCTTTTGCGAGTTCTCTCATTTCCTCGTCAGTTTCCTCTTCGAGCATCGCCAAACTATCTTCAATCCCCGCTTTTGTCTCTTTATATTCGCGGTATTTTTCCACAATCGGCTCCAAATCTGACTGTTCTTTCATCAGTTTCTGATATCTCGATGCATCATTTAACACCTCCGGCTCACTTAATTCCTTGAGCACTTCATCATAACGAAACAAAATATCTTCTAATTTGTCAAACATATGCTTCCTCCTAACGAACCATTTCCGTCTGTAAACCAAACACAATCCGGTTTCGTCCACAGTAATCTTTTTTTATTGTAATTTCTTTGAACCCTGCCGCTTCCATCAGCCCGCTTACCGCGTCTGCCTGTTCACAGCCAATTTCAAAGAACAAATAACCATTTTCCTTTAAATATTTCGGTGCCTCTTTTATAATGCACCGGTAAAAGAAAAGACCATCCGCACTGCCATCTAAGGCGAGTCTTGGCTCATAATCCCTTACTTCCGGCATCAGCATCAAAATCTCATCACTTTCAATATATGGCGGATTCGATACAATCACATCAAACGTACCTTCGATATCCGCAAATAAATCACTCTGAATACAAGTGACATCCACTTGATTTCTCCCCGCATTTTCCTTCGCTGTAAAAAGTGCTCCCTCCGATATATCCGAAAGCGTTACACTCTTACAGTTGCCAAGTTTTCCCAGACTAATTCCAATGCATCCGGAACCCGTACACAAATCAAGCACATCTGCTTCCTCGCATTTTTTCAGCACTTCCTCTACCAGACACTCAGTATCCTGCCTCGGTATCAGGACATTTTCATTGACCAAAAACGGAAGTCCCATAAACTCCGTTTCGCCTAACAGATATTCGAGCGGAATCCGCTCACACCGTTTCGCAATCAGTGCAAGAAAACGTTCGGTTTTCTCACTTTCAGTCTCCAACTCCTGATTTAAAAAGAAATCGCTCTTTGACGTTTCAAAACAATCCGAAAATAAATACCATGCATTTAATTTTGCCTCCGGTACACCTTTTTTCGATAATCGTTTTTCGCCTTCGTTTAAAAGTTCCTGCCACGTCATGTGTCTGATTCCTTCTTTTCTTCGTCCGATGGTTCCGATGCTTCAAAATAACGGTCAAGAGCATTCAAAATTTCATCTTTCTCTTCATCATCCTCATCATCAATGCTGAGAATCTCGATTTCGTCCTCAACCTTTTCCTTAACCTCTTCTACCGGTTCCTCTTCGTTTTCTGTTTTTTCTTCCTCAAGAAAGGCTTTCCAGTCAAATACTGCTTCCACCGCCGCAATTGCCACTTCAATCATCGAGTCATCCGGCTCTTTTGTTGTAAGACTCTGCAGCATAAGTCCCGGTTTACTTAACACATTAATAACTTTATTATCATGCTCTCCCGCATAGCGGATGAATTCATAAGACAAGCCTGCAATAACCGGAATCAATAAAATACGCAGCACCATACGGAGCCACACATTTCCTACTACAATAAACATGAAAAACAAAATACTGACAAACATAACAATCAAAAGAAAACTTGTTCCACAGCGTTTGTGAACCGTCGTCTGCATACGAACATTTTCCACCGTTAATTCTTTGCCATTTTCCACGCAGTTAATCGATTTATGCTCTGCCCCGTGATACATAAACACACGCTTAATATCTTCCATACAAGAAATCAGTTTCACATAAGCAACAAAAAGAGCCACACGAATGACACCCTCAATCAATCCACGCAATTGAGGCGAAGGCACCGGGCGTTTCAATGCTTCGGAAATAAGAAATGGAACAATCACAAAGATTCCAACCGCCAGCACAATAGCAAGCAGCATAACAAGCCCCATAACAAGGCTTTCTTTTTTCTCATTTTTTTCTTTCGCCTCTTTTTCCTCCTCTTCAAAAAAAGAAGCCGAATAATTTAATGTTTTCATTCCCGTCGACAAAGACTCAGCAAATATCACCATTCCACGGATAATCGGCAGAGACGCTATTTTGTACTTATCCCGAATACTCGATGTCGCTTTTTTCGTCACTTCAATTCCGCCATCCGGCTTACGGACGGCAACCGAATATTCTTTTTCATGCTTCATCATCACGCCTTCGATGACTGCCTGACCGCCAAGCTTTGAATACCTCATGAATACTCTCCTTTCATTAAATATGGAAAAAAGGGCAGAGTCACGCCGACTCTGCCCACATTCTCAATCCACTATTTCAAGCCATACTTACGATTGAACTTATCGATTGCACCACGAGCTGCTACCGACTTCTGCTGTCCGGTATAGAATGGATGGCACTTAGAACAAACTTCAACGTGAATCTCTTCTTTTGTTGAGCCTGTCTCAAACGTATTACCACAGTTGCAAATCACTTTTGCCTGGTAATATTCCGGATGAATTCCCTCTCTCATGTTCATTTCACCTCACTACTTGTATTTTCCTTATATATAAAAGGATAATTGTCTTGCTCAAAAACTGCTCGCTCATTATATCATGTTCCACCTTTAATTGCAAGCACTTTTTAATTATAAATGCATTTTTTTAACAGTTTCAATGAATTCCTTATTGTCCTTGGTTCGTTTAAACAAATTCAAAATCTGCTCTAAGGCAGGTTCTGCTTTCATACCGCCAAGTGCTTTTCGGATTTTGACTACTGCTTCCTGTTCTTCACTGTCTAACAGTAAATCTTCACGGCGTGTACTTGATTTCTGAATATCTATCGCAGGGAAAATACGTTTTTCCGATAAACTGCGGTCCAATACAAGTTCCATATTACCGGTTCCCTTAAATTCTTCAAATACAACATCATCCATACGGCTTCCGGTATCTACAAGCGCCGTAGCAAGAATCGTCAGACTGCCGCCTTCACGCATATTTCGTGCAGCACCAAAGAAACGTTTTGGCATATGCAGCGCCGCCGGGTCAAGACCACCGGAAAGGGTACGTCCGCTCGGTGTTACAGTCAGGTTGTAAGCTCTTGCCAGACGTGTAATACTGTCTAACAGAATCATTACATCCTCGCCGCTTTCCACAAGGCGTTTTGCATGCTCAATTACCATTTCCGATACACGTTTGTGATTTTCCGGTAATTCATCAAATGTAGAATAAATGACTTCTACCTGTTCGCCCTCAATCGACTCTTTAATATCCGTAACTTCCTCCGGTCTCTCATCAATCAGAAGAACAATCAGTTTCATTTTGGGATAGTTTGTCGTAACTGCTTTCGCAACCTGTTTTAACAAGGTTGTCTTTCCGGTTTTTGGCTGGGAAACAATCATACCACGCTGCCCCTTACCAATCGGTGCAATCAAATCGAGCATACGCATCGATACTCCTGCTCCCGGTGTTTCCAAATGAATCCTGTTATTCGGAAAAATTGGTGTCAAATCCTCAAACTTTTTACGATTATACAAATAGGTCGGTGAATATCCATTTACTTTTGTCATATACAACAGTGCACTGAACTTTTCACTCTGGTTTCTCGTTTTTAAATTCCCCTCAATAATGTCACCGGTACGCAGTCCAAAACGACGAATAAACTGTGGTGCTACATATACATCATCTTCACCCGGAAGGAAATTATCACAGCGGATAAATCCATAATTTTCCGGCATAATCTCCAAAATACCATTTTTCGTAATACCACTGTCTAATTCTTTCAATTCAGACGGATGTACCTCCGTAATTTGACGATCCTTAACAATCGAAATCAGCCCATCGCTTCCATCATGATACTTCTGTGGACGATTATTGTAATAATAGTTCGACTGTGACACACGTTCATGCTGCTGCGGTCTCTCGGAGTGATAAGTTCTTTCATGCGAATTATATGTTCTCTCACTGTGTGAATCATTTCTTCTATCATTTCTATCACTGTATGAGTCATTTCTTCTATCGCTATAGGAATCATTTTTTCGTTCGTAGCCACTATTATAGCTATTATTGTTATAACCGCTGTTATAGTTACTGTTACTGCCATAATTATTATTGCTGCTATAGTTATTATTGCCATAATTATTGTTATTGCTGTAATTGTTATTGCTGTAATTGTTATTGCTGTAATTATTGTTGCTGTAATTGTTATTGCTGTAGTTATTGTTCCGCTCATAACTATTGCTGCCATAGTTATTGTTATAACTGTTATAACCGTTGTTGTTATAGCCGCCGTTATAATTATTGCTGTAACCGCCGTTGCCGTAACCATTTTCATTGCGACGCATCGGACGACGTTCGTATCTGTCCTGACGGTCATTCCGTTCCATGCGGTCTTGTCTTACCGGTCTTGTCTGACGTTCCATCGGTGCTCTCTGGGAAACCGGCTTTCTCTCCATCGTTCTCTCCGGCATAACCTCCGGCTCTCTTTTCGTTTCCTCGGAAACTTCCATCAACCGCTGAATCAACTCCGGCTTACGCAATGCCGTGATTCCTTTCAAACCTTTTTCTTTTGCAATCTCGCGCAATTCAACTAATGTTTTTTTTGAAAAATCCATACATTACTTCCTTTCTAATGCTGATACATCTCTCAACCACTCTTAACTAATCCAATCTCATAATTAGGAAATCAAACTCAAACGCCCGAATTTCAGATAATCGAATTTCAAATGATTCTTTACGATAATTCTGAAACCTTATTATAACGAATAAGAAAAGGTTCGTCAAGTAGTGTTTGGGCTAAATTGCACGCTTTTTAAAATTCAATTTTATTTTTTTTCATCAAATCTCTCGCCGTATCCAAAGAATCAACACCGGTTCTGTTTTTAATCGGTGCAAATTCGCGTTCTCTCTCAACCTCAAAAGATAAACAATTGTCCATCATTCGAATCATATCCAGAACAAGAAGTTCAAATTTGTAACCGTTTGGCTCCTCCGGTTTCATCATCTGCCCATCTTCTGCCATATATGGAATCTTTTTCTCCACTACATGAGTCGGCATATATTCATTCATAATCTTTGTCAGCGTTTTTACATTAAACAGATAGTTCAAAATAACACCATAGTTGTATAACAGTCGTCCATTTTCATCTTTGGAATGAATCATTTCATCAGTCATTTCATAATACTCTACAATCGATGGTTTTCCATCCTCTAAACAGAGAACTCCTACTTTTTCATTTGGGTCTGCCTTTGCCACTACTTTTGATCCGCACACACAGCCTGCCTCAATCGTTGCACCAACGAATACCGGGTCAGCCATCTTCTGAAGTACATTATCCACAGAAAACACGTTCAGCCATTCCACGCCAAGTTCATCGATTTTATCCAAAAGACCTGCTTTTGCCAAGGAAGAGAACCAGCCGCCATTTCCATTTGGTGAAGTTGAAAGTTTTGCTTTACCTTCCATATAAATCTTTCCGTCATAGCTTACTGACGGTGCCATTTCCTGAACAAAAAAGAATACATAATCTTTGTTATAACCAAAATAATCGTGTTCTTTGAAGAACTGTGTCGTATCGTCATTGTTCTTTTCACTTGTCATGATAAATAACGGAATCCATGCATTCGCTTTTTCTTTCACCTGCATCAAATTATGTATTAACTGTTCAAACAGATATAATTCTTTTGTCACGCCAACATTTAACATTCCTTTTGGCTTATCCAGACCAAGTCTTGTTCCCTGTCCGCCTGCCAAAAGAACCGCACCCACTTTGCAGTCATAAATTGCCTGAAGTCCGATTTCTTCATAATGCTCTCTCTTTGCCGCAATCTCCTCTAATGTCACAGCGCCAAGTGGCTCCAATTTTCCTTTTGGTATCTCTTTTACACCGCCCTCAATCAAATTAAGAAGCGACAAATCCAAATCTTCAATCTGTTTCAACAGTGACTTTTTCTCCTCTTCTCCCAATTCCTCAAAATATTGTAATAAATGTTCCTGACCAACAGGCATTAATTTCTGCTTTGCTTCTTCGTAAGTCATCCTTTTTTCTCCTTTCCTTAGCGCCATGGCGCCATCCTATCCTCATTGTACCATTTTCCATAAAAAGTACAAGAGAAACTTATTGTGTTTGCCCTTGAAAAATGATATGATTATTGTTATATGTTTATTGGATTTGTACAAGATAGAATGGAGGATATTATGACACAGAGTGAAAAAGCGTTAAAGCTGCATGAAGAATGGAATGGAAAAATTACAACCACACCAAAGTGTGAGGTAAAATCAAGAGAAGATCTTGCCATTGCCTACACACCGGGTGTTGCAGAACCATGTAAAGTAATTGCAGCGAACAAGGAAGAAGCTTACCGCTATACCATCAAGTCAAATACGGTTGCCGTTGTTTCCGACGGGAGTGCCGTTTTGGGTCTCGGTAACATCGGCGCAGAAGCCGCTATGCCGGTTATGGAAGGAAAAGCTGTTTTATTCAAAGAATTTGGCGGGGTCAATGCTTTCCCAATCTGTTTAGATACACAGGATACCGAAGAAATTATCAAAACCGTAGTCAATATTGCCCCTGCTTTTGGCGGCATTAACTTGGAAGATATTTCCGCACCACGTTGTTTTGAAATCGAAACGCGCTTAAAAGAATTACTTGACATCCCGGTTTTCCACGACGACCAGCACGGAACAGCCATCGTAGTTCTCTCGGGAATCATCAATGCATTAAAAGTAGTGAACAAAGAAAAAGAAGACTGTAAAGTCATTGTAAACGGTGCCGGTTCTGCAGGAATCGCTATCACAAAACTTTTACTCCGCTATGGTTTTAAGGATGTAACACTCTGCGATAAATCCGGTATTTTAAGTAAAAACAGTAAGGACTTAAACTGGATGCAGAAAGAAATGATGGAAGTTACCAATTTATCCGGCAAAGAGGGAAGTCTTGCCGATGCCTTTGTCGGCGCTGACATTTTCGTAGGCGTTTCCGCTCCGGGAATCGTAACAGAGGAAATGGTTGCCTCAATGAACCGCGACGGTATTTTGTTTGCCATGGCAAATCCGGTACCGGAAATCATGCCTGACCTTGCAAAAAAGGCCGGTGCAAAAGTGGTTGGAACCGGACGTTCCGATTTCCCAAATCAGGTCAACAATGTAGTAGCTTTCCCCGGTATTTTCAAAGGTGCCCTAGAGGGACGTGCCACACAGATTACCGAAGAAATGAAATTAGCAGCCGCTCTTGCTATCGCATCTTTAGTACCGGAAGATGAGTTAAATGAAGATAACATTATGCCGGAAGCTTTTGATCCACGCGTTGCAGATGTTGTAAGTGCTGCCGTAAAAGCACATATTGCTGATTAATCATGGAAAAATGGGGCGATAAACCGTACCACTCTCTGGATTACGAGAACAAAAAACGTTTTGATGAAAAAGTATATAAAATTTCTCTGGCTGGTGGAACCACCTGCCCAAACCGCGATGGAACACTTGGTACAAGAGGCTGTTGTTTTTGCAGCGGCAGTGGTTCGGGTGATTTCGCCGCCACCAAAGGAAGCATTACCGAACAGATCGAGGAAGCCATTGCCCGTGTTTCCCGTTACAAAAATGCAGGACATCTTTTTACCGCTTACTTCCAATCTTTCACCGCCACATACGCACCGGTTGAAACTTTGCGGACGGCTTGGGAAGAAGCAATGGCACATGAATCCGTTGCCACGCTTGCAATTGCAACGAGATCGGACTGTTTAGGAGACGATGTCCTCTCGCTGTTAGCCGACTGCTGTAGAAAAATACCGGTAACTGTTGAACTCGGTTTACAAACCATTCATCCGGACACCATCCGCTACATCCGGCGGGGTTATCCAAACTCCGTATACGAAACAGCAGTAAAAAACCTGAAAAATATCGGTGTGAATGTTGTAACTCACGTGATTGCCGGTCTGCCCGGTGAAACAAAAGAAAACTTTCTCAATACGGTAAGATATGTTGCTGATATAGGAAGTGACGGTATTAAACTCCAGCTTTTGCATGTACTGAAAGGAACCGACTTAGCGTTGGATTATGAAAATAAAATGTTCCGGACACTGACTCCGGATGAGTATTTAGACTACATTACCGAAGCACTTTCGATTCTTCCACCGGATATGGTGATACACCGTGTGACCGGTGACGGACCAAAGGACTTATTAATTGCTCCTCTGTGGAGTGCCAACAAGCGAATGGTTCTAAACTCCCTTCAAAAAAAAATGAAGCAGGAACATATTTTTCAGGGAAAATTTTATCACGGGAAATAAGGAGGGATTTGCTATGCCAAATGGCTCAATTACCATTTATAAACTAATTATTTTATATACACTAAGTAAAGTAGATTCTCCACTGCCGCCCGGCGTGATTTCCGATTACATCACAGACCGCGGCTACACAAATTATTTTAATTTACAAAATGCCTTTGGGGAATTGTTAGAAGCGGATTTAATCAAAGAGGACAGCACCTATCATTTAACGTACTACACGCTGACCGAAGCGGGTGCCGAAACATTAGAGTTGTTTGGTGCTCCTTTATCAAGAGAAATTCGGGACGAAATCAATCATTACTTAGAAGAACACAAATTCGAAATCATTGATGATACATCTTTAGTGAGTGACTACCATGCGACAAACGATGGCACCTATCTCGCCACCTGTACACTGCGCGACGGCAATCATGTTCTCATGCAGCTGTCTTTGGACGTTGCCACGGAAACAGATGCTATCAAAGTATGCGAAAACTGGCAGTCGAAAAGTGATATTCTCTATCAGACTGCCATGCAAAATCTTCTTTCTTAACTTGTATGAGGGAGTGCCGCATCAACCAACGCCGGTGCTCCCCATTTCTAAATATTTCAAATAAGCACCATATGTCATTGTAACCGCATTATCGCCGGTTCCAACTGCCACCGTAACTTTTTCAAAATCCGAAGCCGTTGCTTTTACTGCAGTCGTATCAGTCGATTGAGACGTTTTTTCCTTCTCTTCTACACCAGTAGAAGCACCACTTCCCTCATATGCATCGGAAGTAGTCGAAACCTTGCGGTTCGGAACAGTAACGCCTTCCTGCATAAATTTCTTTATCTTTTTCACGTAATTTGTCGTCTCTTTATACGGTGGCACACCGCCGTACTTTTTCACCGCACCGCTGCCGGCGTTATATGCCGCTGCCGCCAATGTGTAATCACCGTTAAATTTCTTCAAATGCGCTTTCAGAAGTTTTGCCGCTCCCATAATATTCTGCTCGGCATCAAACGGATCTTTAATTCCTAACCCCTTCTGTTCTTCCGGCATCACCTGCATAATTCCCTGTGCTCCGGCAGAGGAAACACACTTTGTGTTAAAATCTGATTCTGCCTTTGCCACGGCAACTAAGAAATCATAGGAAATATCATATTTTTCTGCCGCCCGCTCAAAGATACCTTTTAACGTCGTGCTTCCTGTACTCTCGGAAGTATCATTCGACGTTTTGTTTGTCTTTGATGCTGACGATGTTTTTTCTGTCGTCTTTGCTGTCGTCTTTTTCAGCGACACACTTTTTGTGTTTTCCTCAGAAGCCGCAGCATACAATGCATTTTCCTTTTCTAACACTTTCTGAAACGGAGTAATGGATGTCTTTGTATGCGAAGCGGACAGCGATACACTTGCTGCCTGATTGGTTCGATTTGTAATATCCTGAACATACATCGCCGACATCTTATTTCTCCTTTCACAAAATCTCCAAACTTAATTTCATTATACCGAAAACTGTTTTAAAAAGCAAGACAAGCCTAGCGGTATTTTTCCAAAAATTCATCCATCTTCTTCATAGATTCTGTAAGAACGGACACCTCCGGCAGATAGACAATACGGAAATGATCCGGATTTGCCCAGTTAAATCCGCCGCCATGTACCAAAAGCACATGTTTTTCACGCAGAAAGTCTAACACAAACTGCTCATCATTTTGAATTCCAAAACGCTTTGCATCAATGCGTGGGAAGATATAAAAGGCCGCTTCCGGATGAACAACAGACAAACCATCCACACCATCAATCGCCTCACAGATGCATTTTCGCTGCTCATACAATCTGCCGCCCGGTAATAAAAGCGGGTCAACATCCGGTCTGTTTTTCAGTGCCGGTGCCACCACGTGCTGTGCTAACACGTTGGCACACAAACGCATGGACGAAAGCATGTTAATTCCTTCTATGTAGCCTTTGCCCTTTGACAAGTCTCCGCTAAGCACCATCCAGCCGCTGCGAAATCCCGCTATGCGGTCTGATTTGGAAAGTCCGTTAAACGTTACTACAAACAAATCCGGCGCCAAAGATGCAATCGATGTATGCGTTTTGCCATCAAAAACAAGTCTGTCATAAATCTCATCCGCAAATAAAATCAATTCATGGCGTCTTGCCAGCTCCACAATCTGCTCTAACACTTCTTTTGGATACAAAGCACCTGTCGGATTATTCGGGTTAATAATAACAATTCCCTTTGTTCTGGAATTGATTTTTTTCTCCATATCCGCAATATCCGGATACCAGTTGGATTTCTCATCACAAATATAATGAACCGGCGTTCCTCCTGCCAATTTTGCCGCAGCTGTCCACAATGGGTAATCCGGTGCCGGAATCAAAATTTCGTCGCCATCATTTAACAAGCCCTGCATCGCAAGGGAAATCATTTCACTGACTCCGTTTCCGATGTAAATGTGGTTCATCTCCAAATTCGGCAGCCCCTTTGACCGGTGATAATCTAAAATCGCCTCACGTGCCTCAACAATACCATTGGACTCGCTATAGCCCTGACTCATTGGATCATCCAGTGCATCGCGAATGGCGTCCAAAATCCACGAAGGTGCCTGAAAGCCAAACGGCGCCGGGTTTCCTATATTTAACTGGAGAATCTCCGTGCCCTGGCGTTTCATCTCATTTGCCGCATCCAGAACAGGTCCTCTCACATCGTAACATACTCCATGTAATTTATCTGATTTTGCAAAAGTTCTCATCCTTCCACATCTCCATTCCTTTTTCTAATTTCATCATATCGGTTCGGCAGCCGGCGCAGCGAATAAATGCTTGCCGCCACAACCACAATGCAAAGTACATAAAAAATCACATACCAGATAGAAGCAATCCGGATTTGCCGATAGGCAAACCATTGTCCGATTCCACTGATTAAATAAGAACTTAAATTAAATGCCATATGCATAAGGGTGCTTCCCCAGATACTCTGTGTTTTTTCAAAGATGTACGCCAAAATAATACCAAAGGCAGCCGCATACAATCCCTGAACAATATTTTTATGGTATATACCAAAAATCAGTGCCGAAACAAGTGCTGACACATCAACCGGAAAACAAGTTCTAAGTCCGCCGTAAATCACGCCGCGAAACAGTAGTTCCTCCGCAATCGGTCCCACGACAACAACAAGAAGCAGCACAGCAAACGGAGAACCGTTTTTCAGGCTTAAAATCTCACTCACATTGTCATAGGAAGCAAATATGTTTGGCAGAAGATACCGCAAGAATCCAACGGTGATGCCAATCGCATACTGCCCAAACAGCCCAATCGCCGTCAAACCGGCGATACGTTTTACCGTAAATAATGGGCGGTAATCCGGTCTGTAATGCCATTTATTTTCCCGCACGGCATACCAGAAACCAAACACAAATAATACAACCAATTTCAAAATAAAATTTGCCATAATCTGCACTCGAATTTGTTCCTGCTTTGTCATACCTTTATGTAACGCAAGTCCAAACAAGGCACGAAACAACACTTCCAAGCCGTAACAGACAAGGAGGGCAAGCATCGTCCAGCCAATTGTCTTTATTATTTTTTTCAATCTGCCATATCCCCCTTAAACTAATTTACCGTTTCGTTTCTATTTCCAACGGCATTGATATTCATTTTACCACGCCGCCTCCAATCGGTCAATTTTCTATTGCTAATTTTCTTTGTAAATGATAGTATGTTTATGATGCTGTGGGAGAACATCTGTTGGATGTAACATTAAATAACCGCCTGCTTATCAGGCTTAAGAATGGAGGATACTTATGAAACTCTGGGGAGGACGATTCACCAAAGAGACCAATCAGTTAGTACACAATTTTAACGCTTCCATTTCCTATGACCAGAAATTTTACAAACAGGATATTTTAGGAAGTATTGCACATGTAACAATGTTAGAAAAACAGGGGATTTTAACTACTTCTGAAAAAGATGCCATTGTCGATGGCCTGCAGGGAATCCTGAATGATTTAGAGAGCGGTGCTTTAGAAATCACTGCGGAACACGAGGACATTCACAGTTTCGTGGAGGCAAACCTGATTGAACGCATCGGAGATCCCGGCAAAAAACTTCACACCGGACGCAGCCGAAACGACCAGGTTGCTTTGGATATGAAATTATACACAAGAGATGAAATCGTTGAAATCAATGATTTGCTCAAAGAATTGATGGTGGTAATTCACCGGATCATGTCAGAAAATATTGATACTTTTATGCCGGGCTTTACCCATTTGCAGAAAGCTCAGCCGGTGACACTTGCTCACCATTTCGGGGCTTATTTTGAAATGTTCCGCCGCGACCGAAGCCGCCTGCGCGACATCTATGACCGTATGAATTACTGTCCGCTCGGTGCCGGTGCTCTCGCCGGAACAACCTATCCTTTGGACCGCGAGTACACCGCTTCTCTTTTGAAGTTTGACGGCCCTACCTTTAACAGTATGGATTCGGTTTCCGACCGTGATTACCTCATTGAACTGCTCAGTGCTCTCTCGACGATTATGATGCATATGAGCCGTTTCTGTGAAGAAATCATTCTGTGGAATTCAAACGAATACCGTTTTGTTGAAATTGATGATTCTTATTCCACAGGCTCCAGCATCATGCCACAGAAAAAGAACCCGGACATCGCCGAACTTGTCCGAGGAAAAACCGGTCGTGTATACGGTGCTTTGATTTCAATGCTGACAACAATGAAGGGAATTCCGCTTGCTTACAACAAAGATATGCAGGAAGACAAGGAATTTACCTTTGATGCCATTGACACCGTAAAGGGATGTCTGGCACTGTTTACCGGCATGATTGACACAATGAAGTTTAATAAGGAAATTATGGAAGACAGCGCAAAACATGGTTTCACAAATGCGACCGATGCCGCTGACTACTTAGTCAACCACGGCGTTCCTTTCCGTGATGCACACGGCATCATCGGACAGTTAGTGCTGCTTTGTATCGAGAAGAAAATTCCACTCGACGACCTTCCATTGGAAGAGTATAAAAAGATTTCTCCTGTTTTTGAAGAGGATATCTACGAAGCAATTTCGATGAAAACATGCGTAGAAAAACGTAACACCATCGGTGCTCCGGGCGAGGAAGCCATGAAAAAAGTAATTGCTGCAAACGCTCTTTATTTGCAGGAAAGTTAATTGTTAATGATTCAAAAAAATCCCTGTCATTTCGGGTGAAAATCTCACCCGAAATTGACAGGGATTTTTCATATGCGTACTGTTTATCGCATGATAAACCATTTCATTGTTTCATTACTTTTTATCGTCGTATTTTTTCTCATAGTTAGCAATACATTTTTCAATAACCGCAATTGCTTCTGACGGACCACCAAAGTCCTTGACGTCTGTTTCCTTATTCTCTAAATCTTTGTATACCGAGAAGAAGTGCTGAATCTCTTCAAAGATGTGCTCCGGCAGCTGCTCAATGTCGGTATAGTAATTGTATGTTGGGTCGTTGTACGGAATCGCAATAATTTTCTCATCCATATCCCCATTGTCACGCATGTACATAACGCCAATCGGGTAACAGCGAACCAGCGACATCGGCTCAATTTCCTCCGAGCAAATCACAAGCACGTCAAGTGGGTCCTTGTCATCGCCGAGCGTTCTCGGAATAAATCCATAGTTCGCCGGATAATGGGTCGAAGTGTAAAGAATACGGTCCAAAATAATCAATCCCGTTTCTTTGTCTAATTCGTATTTTTTCTTGCTTCCTTTCGATATCTCAATTGTCGCAATGAAATCGGTCGAAGAAATCCGCTCCTTGCTGATATCATGCCAAATATTCATGTGTGGCCCTCCTAATTTTTTCTTGTGTAACCCCACGCATTATTAGCGAATATAGTTTGTACGGATTACCGGTTCTCTCTCCGGGAATGTAATGCCCTTCTCTTTTCCTGCTTCAATGCATGAAAGAAGCCATGCCATATTGTTTCCGAGCGTCCGCATCGTCTGCATTCCCTCTTCGTCCTGCTTCACTTCTTCTGCCTTGCCCCCATGCACCTGATTCCAATACTGGGAACCAACAACCGGCATACAGTTAATGGTAAAATACTTATTAATCTGGTCGAATGCCGCCGACGCTCCTCCACGACGACAACTTACTACAGCTGCTGCCGGTTTTCCGGTCATTTTACTGCCACCGCTGTAAAACGCACGATCCATAAATGATGTCAATGCTCCACTTGCCGCAGCATAGTGTACCGGCGAACCAAATATATATCCGTCCGCCTCTCCGGCCTTCGCAACAAATTCATTTACAACGTCCTTGCGGAAACATCCTTCTCCCGTCTTCGCACAGGCTCCACATCCGATACAACCGGCAATTTCTCCATTACCAACCCAGAAAATTTCCGATTCAATGCCATATTTCTCTAACGCACCGGCCACTTCTTTCAGCGCCGTATATGTGCAGCCTTCTTTATGAGGACTTCCATTTACCATCAGTACTTTCATGTCATCCTTCCTTTCCAATGAATCAATCACTGCTCTTTTTGATACATTTTATTATCTTATCTTGTCTAGTATAACAGACCATTCTCCAAAAGGAAAGTAAGAAATGCTTCGCATCCCTCTAAAACATCATCATACGTCTCGTCAAAATTGCCGGTATACCACGGGTCTGCAATATCTCTTCCATCTCCGCTCCACGCTAAAAGTTTGCTGACTTTCCCCTCCTGGTCACCGCCTAAAATCCGGTTTATATTCTTCATATTCCAGGTATCCATGCCAATGATGTAGTCAAATTTGTCGTAATCGCTGCGGCTTAACTGGCTCGCTCTATGTGGCAGAACCGGCACTCCTACCTGACTTAGTTTGCGCACAGTTCCGCGGTGTGGCGGGTTGCCTAACTCCTCCGTGCTCGTCGCTTTGGAATCAATTGTAAATTGGTCGGAAAGACCACGCTTGTTTACCATGTCTTGGAAAACAAATTGCGCCATGGTGCTGCGGCAGATATTGCCGTGGCAGATGAATAATACTCGAATCATAACTTTCTATATCCTTTCGATACCTTTCAACACCTCAAAATTCTAAGCACATCGGTGTTTTCTGTATCCATATTCTTTTTTTCATTTTTTATCAAAATACACCTTATTTTCTCATATTTTCACACTCAAAAGGTGTAAAAAAAGGTGTAAATTTGAACGTTTTGCACCTTGCCTTTTCGACAGGCTAACTAGAAGTTGAACATCTCCATTTCTTCTTTCACATCATCTACCTGCAGATGTGTGTATGTATCAAAAGTAATTTCCATAGAACTATGTCCCATAATATACTTTAGCTTGGCAGGATTCATACCTGCTTTTGCCATCTTGGTACAAAAAGTATGTCTGCACACATGAGGAGTTATCGTTGGCAATGGTTCCTTATACAGCTTATTGTACTTCTCTCTGATAAATTGAAAATACTTTTCCCAATGCAATGCCACCATCGGCATGTCATTCTGGTCTAAGTAAAGGAAACCACTATACCCATCGACCACAGGTTCCTTCTTTACTTTTCTACGATTTTTAATAATCGTCCGAAAGCACTCCGCCACTTGCTCTGTCATGGGAACTTTTCGCACACCGGCTGTTGTTTTTGTCTTCTGAATAATATATGCTTTCTTTTCGTTATACACCCGAACCAATTGATGATCTACATTTATCACCATATTGTCAAAATCTATATCCGAAATTGTAAGCCCAACAAATTCAGAGATTCGCAATCCCGTGTTAAACAGTATATATACACCCTCATACACTCTATTATAGTGTACATCGGAGCGAATAAAGTCAAGAAATAACCTTTCCTGCTTTCTGGTAATTGCCTGTCTCATAACACTATCATTAACAATCACACTAGCCAATTCAAAGTCAAAAGGATTCTTTCTTATAAAGTCATCCTCATAAGCCAATTGAAATGCCGGTCGTAACACGCCTCGAATGGAATGTATGGAACTATATCCTCTTCCATTTTTCTGCAAATTGATTAACCATGCTCGTGCATCTGATGTTCGTACCGACGATATTTTTCGCTTGCCAAAATCATCTTTTTTCAAGAAATTGACCACCGTTTTGTATCCCAGCCGTGTACTTGGTTTAACACCGATTTTTTGCGAAATATATAATTCCACCAAAGCTAATACTGTCATATCTCCACTATAGCATTATTTAGTTTAAGATTTTGCGTAGCTACTTCTGTAACTACTGCCGCCTTTGCGCTAGTGCTATTATTAATAGCAAAACACATAGTAAGCATAAGTGAAGCTACCATAATCCATTTTCTTGCTTTAGTAATCATAAAAATTATCCTCCTATTTATTCCTGTATTCTGTTTAGTTTCACAAATACATTTTGCTTATGAACAAAAATTATTTCTATTTTGTAAACACTTATAGGCATATTCAATCATTCAATGGAATATGCCCAAAGTTCACTTTTAAATTACATTAAAATTATTTTTTCTCTCAAGATCCCATTTTTCCTATTTACCTTAGTGTTTCGCTTTTCTTGTTTCTCAAAAAACTCAATATCAGGAATCTGGTATATATCATATACTATATCAGCATTGATACTGTATATGAATACATAACCTCTACCATCTTCAGTTTCAATAACATATTTCACATTACCGCGATTCAAAGTTCCATCTTCCAAATAATTATAAGTAACCCACATTTTCTTAATGTTTTTCCCATATTGAAGATGTTCATAAAGTTGCCTTATTTCAGAACCATATTCTTGATATCGTTTTTTTTCAACTTTTATACCAGAAATACATTCTTCCTTAGACTTATTGTCTATATCAATTCCATTGAGCACACCAGTTTCAGAATCTATCTCAACAGTGGCATCAAATTCCCATTTTCTATTTTTTAAGTAAACAAAATAACTTGACAATTTTTCTCCCTTTGAATTCTGAGTAGTTTCAAATTCAATTTCTTCATCAGCATAAGTAATATCAAGATTATAAACATCCGCTAATATTTTCTTCGCAAATTCTACTGCTTCATCTTCACTTACTTTTTCATTTTCCGATGATGGTAATTCTGAAACCGAATTTTTCTTTCTGACACTATAATCACGTTTCTCCATAAAATCAATTATTTGGAGCAGCTCATCATCTGTCAATTCCTGTTTTGGTAAATAGAATGTACTATTCTCTACACAAAAACAAAGTTCACCGTGGACAACTTCACTTTTTTTCTGCACTTTTAGTATTTCCTTCGTTGGAAACCTTCCTTCAGTTTCATATTCTTCTCTAAACTCTAACATTTTATCACGTTCTAACTTAGATAACTGTCTCGAAAAGCTATCTGCCTCTTTATCAGTATTCTGCACCTCAGAATTATACGTCAACATTTCTTCTTCATTAAGAGAATTCATTCTCTGTATATATAAGTTAATAGCAGCTCCGGCACCAATAGACAAAGATAAAGAAACTACACACAGTGCAATTACCGCAGCAACTTTGGAATGAAACAAAAGAAAATATCTTTTCGCTTTTTTAGCAGAAATTTTTTCAAGTGTATTCTGAAAGCGCATTTCGTATGAATTCGGCAATTCAAATTCACTTTTCTGTAACAACTCTGAAAATTTTACATCAAAATAATCCTTCATTATTATTCATCCTTTCTCTATTACTTTAACCAAATACCTAATTTAATAATTCTCTTAGATTTTTTCTTGCTCTGGAAAGCCTAGACTTAATTGTTCCCTCTGGTAAATCCAATACATTGGCAATTTCGCTTATTTTGAACCCTTGATAATAATACAAAACAACAATTGTACGAAGTTCATCTTCTAAAGCCAGAACAGTTTCCCATACATCCGATATACATTCTGAATTTCCTAGCATATATCTATCCATTTCCTCCGTGCACACAACTCTCTTGTTCTTCCTCAATATCATACGAGCGTTATTTACAAGAATTTGCATAATCCAAAATTTAAAATACTCTTTATCATCTAATGTATGGATTTTTTCATATGCTCTCAACATAGTCTCTGCCACAGCATCTTCTGCATCATGATAATTTTTCACAATACTAACTGCCAAGAGAAACATTTCTTTTTTATATTCTTTTATTCTAGAAATAAACTCTTCGCTTTCCATATCCACAATCCTCTCTCATTTTTTCCCACCAATAATACGCAAAAGCATATATGTTAAGACTTAGTCCACGTGAATACAACTTTACCCTTTGCTTGATTTACACCATCCCAGTTTCTAATATAAACTGGATATGTTCCTGACGGAACACCCCCGCCCAAAGTTGTAGTAGAATTATACTTGGATGAAACATCTTTTGAATTAGTACCAACTCCAGGACTTCTCCATCCCCAGAAATATTTTTTCTCCAAATAGAGTCCTAAGTTACTTTTACTACATTGTGATGGGGTCAATTTTACAATAACCTTATCTTTCATAGACATATTCGTAGAATAAACTCCATGATATATACTATATGTACTACTTCGACTTTTTGTTGCTGCAAATACTGTGATAGACGTCAACATGAAAATAGTACAAAAAAACAAAACCGACATTGTTCTTTTTAATCTCATTTTACACTCTCCTTTTTCATCAATATTTTTTTTAATTTTGTAGCATATTTTGTAAGAATGATACCAACTAATACTCCGCATAAATTCAACAAAAGATCATCTATGTCACTAATTTTTTCTGTGACTCCAGTTAAAATATTTATACAGAATTGAATTACTTCAATAGCAAAACTTAAAGCTAATCCAACCAAAAACAGTTTTTTGTTTGAATACGTTTTTTTAGTATTCTGTAACTTCATAAAAATCGGAACTGGAAGTAATAGTAATATATTACCTAGAACTTGCATTTTCCACTCTCCTATTGAGAATGACCGAATAATTGTCTTAAACGGAACAAGTTGCAATGAATTCCCTGTATTTTCCTCCCAAATAGCAAAATTTGTTTGGTCCGAAACAATTCTTATTGGTAAAAAAACTACTTTTATCAATAGCAATACATACAATAACACAGATAAATTAAAAATAAAATCATAAAATTTTCTCTTTTTTAATTTCAATACTATACATATTACTAACGCACTTACTAAAAATAATAACAAAAATGTCTCATAATGAAAATCAATACTTATCATCTCAGCACTCTCCTTTGTAAACTAGCTTACATATATAAGATGATTTAAAACATCAAATGGTTCATTTGAAAAAAAATTTATTGTTTCATTTTAACTGCCAAACTAAATTCCAGTTTAGGTGATGCAGGGGATTTCGTCCGCACCCCTAAACCCGCTTATGCCAATAATAGTAGATAGCAAAAGGAAATCTGATGCTCCCTGTATCAGGTAGCTACTATTAAGTCACTAAACGGGTGGAGAAGTCACTTCGCCTTGTTTTGGTGTGTTTACTTTTTATGTCCCTGGTGTATATTCTTGCGTCAGGAAACCATGATTCCGGCGCAGTGGAAACCTACATTCCGGACACGGAAACCGCCTTTGATTGGCATAACTACCATCCAAAAGAAAGCGAGTCAATGTCAAACCCAGAGCCACTTGCGGGGCGTTAGTCGGCTTAATATTGGGGAGATTTCTTATATTCTAGATAATTGCCAATCGGTTTCCAAACCACCGAACAGCATGGACACCAAGACTGGAATATTATGATTCTTTTTATACGCTTGATTAGTTTAGTTATTTATCTGAAGGAACAATATCATATTGTATACGTATGTATTCCTTACTCTTGTACGGAATTTGTAAATAGAATTAACTGATTATTCGGTGCAGCAGATTCTCCGGTGTTGACAAGCCATCTTACCGTTTTGCCAGATTCAAAGAAATAAGAGAGAGATTTCACGAATTCTGTCACATTGTCGTAAACGCTCCAAAACAAGGCGTAGTGATTTCTTCCCCCATGTGTGTTAAACTTTCTGAAAATAAATTTTCAGGAGGGACACATGAACGAAGAAAAAATAACCATATGGGAAGAGCGGATCCATGCCTGCCAGAATAGTGATCTTACGGTAGCTGCCTGGTGCAGGGAACATCAGATTTCCGTTGCTACCTACTATTACTGGCGTAAGCGGGTTTCTGCCAATGATGAAATGCTTTCTGTAAAAGAACCTGTTTTTGCAGAACTTACCAATATCAGAAAAGCAGCTTTATCCGAAGAGAAGAAACCACTGCTCATCTCTTTCAACCAATTACAGCTTGCTGTATCCACTCCGGCGCAGGCAGAACTGGCAGCTGTATTAATCAGCCGGATGCAGTCATTATGTTGAGCGGGTTTGCCGCCAGTGCGGATCACATCATCCTTGCCTGTGGAGCCACTGATTTCCGAAAACAGATTGAGGGGTTATCCTCTCTTGTTTCAATGAAATACAAACTGGATCCATTTGCCAGCGGCTATGTTTTTATCTTTTGCAATAGGCGACGCAATTCCATCAAGGTGCTCCGCTACGATGCCAACGGATTTGTACTGGCAACCAAGAAACTTCTGGATGGCATGAAATTTCAATGGCCAAAGGATGAGAAGGAAGTGGATGAGATCTCAGAAAAGCAACTGGAATGGCTGTTGGAAGGGCTGGAAATCGAGCAGAAAAAAGCACATCATCCGGTAGATATGTCAGCAGGAAATAACTGTTTTTAGGGACATGTCATTATTGCTAAAAATAAGGCAAAAAGAAGCGTATTTTCGTCATTTTTTAACTGGTTTTATGGATGGTTTTTATGGAAAAAACATTGGAAATATGGTATACTTGTAGCAGAAAAAAACTTGAGAAAAGCAGGTATTCCAAATGACCGAACAGGATGAAATCAGAAGGCTGAAAGAACTGATTGCCAAACAGCAGTTACAACTGGCGGAAAAAGATGAAATAATCCGAAAGCAAAACATTCGGATTGAAAACATGACTCAGGCACTTCTCCATGCAAAGAAGAAAATATTTGGACGTTCCTCTGAGATGACCGCCCCAATGAAGGGACAGATGTTCCTGTTCGAGTCAACGGCGGAGCTGGCGAAAAAGTTGTTGCAGGAGCAGCATGCAGTCACGGTTCCCGCACATAAGCGGAAGATAGTTCCCCGCAAAGCAGGAATCCGTGAAGAAATGCTTTCGGTACTTCCCAAAGAATATGAGGAATATGTAATCGACGATAAAGAAGTATGTTCCGTATGTGGAAGCGATTTAACAAATGTAGGCAAACAGTATGTCCTGAGATGGTCAAGCATTTTTGTAACATTCACACTGAAAAAAATCATTGATTG
>NZ_QTVH01000032.1:0-1672 GCF_003435975.1 Clostridium sp. AF36-4
TGATGTGACCCCCAAATGTTAGACTTTTTAGGCGTAGCAGTTTGATGGCTGCTACGCTGTTTTTATGCAACCAAGAGGCTAAGCCTGTATTGCACAGGACTCATCCATCCAAGTCTTTCTTTTATTCGTTGCTCATTATAATACTTTATATATCGCTCTATTGCTGATTTCAATTCCTCATAGCTATAATAAACTACACCATAGTACATTTCTTGCTTTAGCAAACCGAAAAAATTTTCCATTACGGAATTGTCGTGGCAGTTACCTTTTCTAGACATACTTTGAAATATTCGTTCTTCCTTAAGACGATGGGAGTATACTTTCATCTGATAAGCCCAGCCTTGGTCTGAATGAAAGGTTCTGCGATAAGGGCAGTCAGCAGTTATCTCAATCGCTTGTTCCAGAGCATTCATTACATTCTTGGCAGAAGGGCACTTATCCATGCTATAGCTGAGTATTTCTCCATTGCACATATCCATAAAAGGATCGAGATAAAGTTTGTGCATTGTCATATGTCCATTAGAAGCAATCTCATAGTATTTAAACTCGGTTGTATCAGTTGTTACCTTTTGATGCGGTATATGTGTATGGAAACGTCTGTTAATTCTATTAGGAGCAACAGTTCCCACTTTTCCTTTATAAGAACTGTATTTTCTACTCTTACGTGTGAACGAAGTTACCTGTAATTCAAGTTTTTGCATGATTCGTTGAACTTTCTTTTTATTCACAAGATATCCTTGATTACGAAGTTCTCCAACCATTCGACGATATCCATAATCCTTGTTAGCCTTTCGAATTTCCACTATTTTTTCTTCAAGTTCCTTATCTGGATTTTCTCTGTCAAGTCTCTTTTGCCAATACATAAACGTAGCCTTTGGCATACCGGTATACGAGAGAAGGTCTTTTAGTTTGAACTGTCTTCGGAGACTGTTGATGACTTGCGCCGTTCTCTCATTTTTGCCTCGTCCTCTAAACGCAGTCTCCTCAGTTCTTTTAAAAAAGCATTCTCTATTTTTAGTTTAAGAAGTTCATCTTCTAATTCTTTTACGTGTTCGACACTTGTGTCAGTGACACCTTTCTTTATATTGTCCAATGTTTTCTTACGCCCCTTCATTCGTGGTCTCAAAGCATCAGGACCTGCGATTTGAAACGCATTCACCCACTTTCCAATAAGTGCCGGACTATTAATACCTTCCTTAAGTGCTAATTCCTGATATGAGAGATCACTTGATAAGTATAATTCTACTACAGAAATCTTATATTTGAAAGAGTAATTATTTATACTTCGTGCTCTACGCAGTCCATCATCACCTAATTTTTGATATGCTTTTACCCATCTGTAAATTTGTGCTTTATTCGGAATACCATAATCCTTTGCCAAAGAACCAAATCCTCCTTTACCAGATAGATATGCAACGACTATTTCCTTTTTAAATTCAAAACTATATTTAGCCATAAAAATATCGACCTCCAATCGTTAGATTTTTGGTCTAACATTTGGGGGTCGGTACATTCCAAGCCAAAAGCGTTGCATTCCTTCTTATCCTTTCTCGCCGAAATGCAACGTTAAAGCCCTAGCATACCGAAAAGAGTTGTTTAGACACATTGATTTGCCAAAAAAAAAGCTGTAAAACAAGCTAAAATTGCAACCTCTTTTAGACAATTTGGTAAA
>NZ_QTVH01000032.1:1682-24537 GCF_003435975.1 Clostridium sp. AF36-4
AAAGCTGTAAAACAAGCTAAAATTGCAACCTCTTTTAGACAATTTGGTAAAAAACGTTGTTTTGCAAAAATCCCATCCCCTTACGTCAACAACGAAACAAAAAACCAGTTATCAAAAATCTGCCACATCAAAAAGGACATCATTAATATCAATCCACCAAAGAACAACCAATTACTGCCTTTTTCAATTCCTTTGCAAAACAAAATTAGTCCAACAAGTACAAACAATAATTTCATATCCTATTTCCCCTCATTTTTCAAAGGTCATTATAACATATATTGGTAATCTATGAAAGAAAAAGCCCCCACTGCATTTTTTTAGTATACGCCCCCTCTAGTATACGCCCCCTCGTCAAAATTGCTTTCCGTTTTTTTATCTCAACCAAAACTCCTCCCCTAATACATTACTCTTTACTGATTTCATATTTACGTTATTTAATTACGTTATTTTACACTGCTTTATTTTGCAATACCAAGTATAATATTATTTATGAATTTACCTAAGAAAGGGGTTTGACAATGAATGTATTAGACCGTATCGTGGAATTACGGCTGGAGCGTGGCTGGACCGAGTATCAACTATCCCAGCAGTCCGGCATCACCCAATCAACGATTTCAGCCTGGTATCGAAAAAACACATTGCCGTCCATTCCCTCTTTGCAAAAAATATGTAACGCATTTAATATTTCGATGTCTGAATTTTTTATGGAGGAAGACACCACTTCTGTTCATTTGAATGAAACGAGGTTTCGCTTACTCCGCTATGCAGAGCGCTTAAATGGTACACAGTTAAGTTCTATGCTTAAATTTCTGGAATCCCTTTGACTTATATCATAAAAAAGAAAGAGAGGTACTTTTATGCCATTTATTGATTCAAAAATTACCGTATCGCTCACCCCGGAAAAAGAGGAAGCTATCAAAACAAAACTTGGTGAGGCTATCCAAATTTTAAACAAATCGGAAACGTATCTGATGGTTGGATTTGAAGATAATTACGATTTGTACATGGGCGGTTCGAAATTGGACAAGGGAGCATATGTTTCTGTCAATCTGTTTGGTCAGGCATCTCCGTCTGCCTATTCAGAAATGACAAAAGTTATTTGCGACATTTTAAGTGAAGAGCTTTCCATCCCGGGAAATCAGGTTTATGTCACTTACCACGGTGTGAACGACTGGGGCTGGAACGGCAGCAATTTTTAAATGTAACACCAAGGGAAAAGCAGAGAATTCCATTTTGCGAACTCTCTGCTTTTTTCTTTTAACCGTATTTGTTGGCAAGTAATTTGATGTACTTTTTCTTTCTCGTACGAGGAATTTTTATTTTCGCCGCCGGATAAATTCCAATAAACGCCTTTTTTCCAATAACTTTCAGTTTTTTTGTTTTTATGTCTATGTACCTCAGCTGCCTTGTACCGTAGAACGCCATTTTCCCGATTGACTGTATGTTCGTGCCAATTAGAGCACGACGAATTTTTCTGTTTTTATAAAAAGCACGGTCAGCAATTGCTACGACATCAAAACGGATTCCTTTGGTCTCGCGGCATTTGTAAAATAATTTTTCGTACTGCCGCCCCCATTCAAGTCACAACCGGTATCCTGCCATCCCTTTTCCTCATAACATTCTTTTGGATAATATACTTTTACGTCGGAACAATTATAATCTGTGGTTGGAAAACATCCAAACAGTATTCCTCCCTAATTTGTCCCGTCCAATTTGCAAGTGGTATATGAAGCATCTCTCCAACTATTAACATACTGTGTTTTACCAATTAAACCTCCAACTGTATCACCACCAGAAACCTTGCACTGTGATTCTGTTTTTTCCGTAATCTGACCACCCCCACTTTTTTCACTTTTCAAAAATTCTCAGCGCAATACGCCACGCTTTACCAACAAGTCGTTTTGCGCCTCTCTTTTTTACGTTTTTTCGCCCTTTATGCTGTTTTTAACTTCCTTTCAAGCGGGCGCAAGTCGCTTTACGATTGTAATAAAATATATTGACTTTTTCTTCATTACATGCTAGTATATTTACAAACAAGGGTGGGAGCAAAACCGTTCTCCTTGTTATTTCTATTTGATAAAAGGAGGCATGCTATTGGGAAGTAAAGATTTAGCTGAAAAGAATTTATTACAATACAAAGATGTTTTTTCCGACATCGTTAATGTAAACTTATTCGGCGGCAGACATTATATATCTGCAAACGAATTATCACGAGAACCCGGTGAACTGATTACCAAGTCCTCTTCTGACAACAAACTGAAACAACTGCAGATGGATGTACCGATGAAGTGTAACAAAAAATATAACACCCGCTTCTTTGTCTGTTTGGAAAACCAGAGCGATATCAATAACATTATGCCCGTCCGCGACATGGGATATCAACATGCAAAATATATGGAACAGGTTCGGACAATCAAAGAAACAAATCGACAGCAGCAGGCTTATCCGTCTCCTATTACCAAGGAGATTCATGACGCTCAAAAGCTGGATCCGGTTATTACACTTGTTTTGAATTACAGCCAAAAAGAATGGAAAAAGCCTAAGCAGTTACAGGATGTGCTTAACATCCCCGACGATATGCGTGAGGAGTTTGAGAAGTGGATTTCACCCCATTCAATTGACATTATCAACTTAGCCAATCAATCCGAGTCCACGATGCAGATGTATCACTCCGACTTTAAATACATCGTCCGGTATCTGTCATGCAAAAATGACAAAGAAAAATTAGAATCTTTTTTCCGCACAACGGATTTTAAACTTGACCATCCAAAAGCCTTTTTAGACTGGCTGGCCGCTGTCGCAAATGACGACCGTTACATAAAGGCAAAACAGTTAATCGATAAACAAAACGAAAAAGGAGGACATATCAATATGTGTGTACTTTTAGATATGTATGAAGAACGTGGCGAAACTCGCGGCATCCATGAAATTAACACCTTAAATCTCCGTTTACTAGACGACAACCGTTTGGAAGACATGCAGCGTGCCATGGTAGATACTGACTATCAAAAAGAACTTATGAAAGAATATGGCATTGGAAAATAAGCAATAAAATAGGATGCCCGAGCAAAAGTCTCTGACATCCTTATATAACACAAGATATTTCATTTATGTATCTTACTTTCCAAGCAGTTCTTTGACAAACTGGTTGTAATCCTGCATCGTGGTACAGTTTGGTGCATAATCGCTGAGCAGTCGTTTTTTCAACTGTGCTTCTTTTGTTTTGACGCACTCGCGAATTGCCGTTGGAAACAATTTAGTGCCAAGTTGTGTGGCAACTTCCTCGATTTCCTGACGCACATCTTTTTCCAAATTGGAGCGGCCGGCGTACTTCACAAGCAAAAGGCCGGCAATCTGCAAATTGCGGTTTTGGCGCTTTTGAACAGCATGAATTGTATCGCTGAGTTTTGTTAGTCCCTGCAGTGCAAAGGCATCCGCCGTGACCGGGATAATTACTTCGTCCGCAGCAATCAGACAGTTATACAATACAATATCAAGAGATGGTGCTGTGTCAATTACGATGTAATCATAGCCGTCTAACATTTCAAGCGCATCCTGCAAACGGTACATTCCTTCCACATTTCCATCTAAAAGTTTTCCCGCCTTGGCAAGCAATGGGTCCGAAGCTACAATATCTCCGTTCTCCATGTGTTGCACAGCCTCATCAAGCGGCACCGGGTCCTCATCAACCATGACATCATAAAGAGTTGCCGTATCCTCAATTGCTGCCTGATAGGTACTTGTGCTGTTCCCCTGTGGGTCCGCATCAATTAATAAAGTTTTTCCTTTTTGATTCAAAATCCCTGCTAATGTTGTAGCGGTTGTCGTCTTACCAATACCGCCCTTCTGGTTTGCAATTACATAAACCGTTGCCATAATTTTCTTCCTTTCCGACATTCTTGTCCCACATCCTTTTAGAATGCAATCTGGCCTTCAATTTTCTGATTCACCACATAATAAACAGCTTGTTCTTCCGGTTTCACGTAAATATCAAGCTGTTCAATTTCCTCTTCTGCAACTCCTTTTGTTAAAACATCATCGTGAATCAATTCCAACAAATGCTTTGTCGAACGTTCACGTCCTTCGTACTGAATCACCATATTTTTCTTTGCACTGGCGAAACCGCCAATTTGTTTATTTGCTCTTTCCACACTGCATCTTCGAGCCATACAATCACCTCCGTATTTTACTGTTCTTCCTCTTTCGCTTTACTGCGTTTTATCATATGATTTACAGCAAACCCAAGTCCCATAAGGATCCAGAACAAAGGTGCCACACATACACTTGAATCATTTGCAAGACCAACTACCATGTAACCACTGGCACCACAAAAAATTGCCATTGCTGTTTTGTGAAGCCATGTCTTTTTCTCTGCATTCATGCAATTCTTCCATGTTGCAATAACAAGCATCACATACAAAGCAATCAATGCCAGACAGGCAAGCATACCGTCCTGCGTCCAAATCTGAAGATACATATTATGCGGTTTCGTAATAAGCTGCGCATTAAACTCAGAATTCACTTTTCCCACATAATCATTATTCGGAAATTCATATACAAAATTATCCGCACCAACACCAATCAAGGCCGTTGATTTAAGCATTGGAAATGTACGTGACCAAATATAACCACGGCGGGTCGCAAAATCGTAATTATTTTCAAAACCAATCGAATCCACTTTTCTCAGTTTGTCCAATCGTCCCTGCGGATTATAATACAAAAGTTTATTATCTTTTTTCACCAAATCCCACGTTTTTCCATCTGCACCAATTTCAAGACACGGAATCGTTGTTTTATCGACCTCAACAGCAGATGCCGAGAATTTAATCTTTTCATATCCTTTTTCTGCAATCGTCACAACATTATTATTTGTCGCAGTCTCCAGTGTTTTTCCCTTTTTATCCTTCAAAGAAAAGGAACCAATACTGTCAGTCGAAGTAAACTCTCCTACAACCGTCTTTCCGCTGCCGGTCACAATTTCAAACGAATTTTTCTTTGTCTGAATGGACGAAATAGTATTCGTCGTTTTTTCTCCCTCGCTGCCCGTAAACCGGTTTAAAATGCCGGGTTTTGCAACGAGCACGCAGACCACCGCAACAATACACACAACAACCGCTCCAACCGAAACAAGTAAATGCTTTTTCACATAAGGAAACAGAAAAATGAGTGCTGCAATAACAGCTCCGGCAACACCAATCAGTCCGGTCAATGACTGTGAGCCATACAGCATAATCAACTGGCAAGCAGTAGATATCAGAGCCAGTACACGAAATGTCATTTTCTTTGCCGTAAAAAGCAAAAGAATCGTAATCGGTAAAACAACCGCCACATAAGAACCAACATAGTTCGGATTGTGAAGTGTAGAATATGCCATACCCTTACCAAATGTCAATTTTATATTAAAACCACTTCTGCCAGCCAGTTCAGTCGTAACCAAAGGCCTTGCCCAGGCACTCTGAATCCAATCCAGACCAAACGTTTGGAATGCACCGAGAATACCAACAACACAAGAGCCGGCAGTCAGTCCGTTAAGAAGCCACTCCACTACCTCTTCTTTCTTCACGTAACCATACACAAACAAAAAACAGATTACATAAATAAGAAGGACAAATACGCCCTCAAACTGCTCATAACCGCCTAAGAACGCATCCTCTGCATGCTCCGCTCCCATCGCCGAAAACAGCGAAAATAAGGCAAACACCGATGCCGGAATCAACGGAATCCACACATTTTTATCAAACAATCTGCCATTTTCACCAGTACAAAGCCAATATGCCAAAATAACCGTAACAATGGCACCCAGTATCATCAAAAAATGCGATTTATAATACAAAAAGAAATCTGTCACCTGACCATTTGCCGATGACCATAATTGTTTACTCAATCCATTATCATAAATATGTGCATTGGTAATCAATGGAAGCACTGCCAGTATAAGCAAAATTGGCACAAAAAACTTTTTCCCATATTCTTTTTGCTGCTTTTGTTGTTTCATTTGCAATCTCCTTTATTCCTCAATAAACCTCTTGATTTTTTTCATCTTTTCTTTTGTCATGCGGTAACCATGCCAATAAGCCATTTCCAGTTTCCGCACATCACTTTCAAAGCTGTTCAGCAAATGGTTCGGCCGTAGAATCATCACTTTTCCTTCCTTCGCTAACGCCTCACACTCTTTCACTACAGCATTGTAGCGGTCCGGTCTCTCCATAATCACTCGTTTAATCTCCGGATATTTATGTCCTAGCATTCTGGCACCCATTTTATCATATTTGCCATAACGTTTCACAAAACCGCGTGGCTGCGTAAGCACAACAATTAATTTGTCACAACCGTCATCTAACGCTTTTTTAAACGGAATCGGGTCAACCAGCCCGCCATCGTAATACTTCTGTCCGTCCAAATCAATCGCTGGGAAAAACATTGGCAATGCACAGGTTGCACGAAGCATTGTAAATTTCTCATCCATATCCATTGCGTTTTTATACTCAATCTGTCCGGTTTTTGCATTTGTCACACCAACCAGACAAGTTCCCTCATATGAACGAAAGGTGTCCCAATCAAATGGAATTAAGTGGTCCGGAATTTCTCCAAAAACAAAATCCAGTCCGAAAATACTTTTATTTTTTTTCCAGTTGCTCCGGCTCATATATCGCTTATCATTACGGTATTTCTGCATAATTTCCAAATTTCTCTGTGGTTGTTTAGAAATATACGAAACCCCATCCGCAATTCCAGCGGAAACACCAATACAGTAAGGCAGTAATATATTCTCCGACAACAGTGCATCCATCACACCGCAGCTAAAAATCGGTCGAAATGTCCCACCTTCAAAAACAATCCCTGTCATATGCATGCTCCTTTCACGCCATTTACTCTATTTTATCACAGATAAAGAGACGCCGCAACCAAAGAGCGGCATGTCTGCGTATAAAATAAAAATAGCAAAAGAAGTTCCATTCGTTTATATCGAACAAACTTCTTTTGCCATCTTTAGACTATTTTATTATAACAGCCCTGCTTTTCAACAATCCATTTTCAAATCTTACTCAGCGTTATTGTATTTCACACCTGTCATAAGCTTTTTGCCTTTAATAGCAAACAATTCAGAAACGCCAACTACCTGATATCCTTTGTCTTTGCACTGCTCCAAAATTTCCGGAACTGCCTCTGCTGTCTTATCATGAACGGAATGCATGTTAATGATACCGCCATCTTTTAAGTTATTGATTACATTGTTTACCAAATCATCTTTCGTTGTTTTATCCTGATAATCCTGACTCCAAATCGATACATCGATAAACGGTTTCTCGATTACTGCATACATCGCCTGACTATAAGCAACGTTTGGCGCACGGAACAAGAAGTGTTTGTATCCGGTGATTTCAGAAAGAAGTGCATCTGTCTTAGCAATCTTCTCTTTGATTACCTCTGGTCCTACACTATTCAACCCATTGGAATCATAAGAATGATTTGCCACCTCAAATCCAGCCTCTTTCGCTGCAAGAACTTCATTTCTGGAATCCTCATCATGCTCAATATGAGCACCGATGTAGAAGAATGTTGCATGAGCGCCTGCTGCAGTTAAAGCTTTCTGAATCTTCATACCATTATCAACAAATCCTGTATAACCTCCCGGGCCATCATCAAATGACAAAGCAACAACCGGTTTTTCAGGGTCAATGTTTTTGTCAATCCAATTCTGATCAAGACCATCGTATTTGAACTCAGAAGATTCAAATTCCGGTGCTACTGTTGGTTTTGGTGTTGGTTTGCTTGCTCCTGCTGCCGGATAAGTAGCTCCTGCCCTGGCAACAAATACAATGCTTGTAATCTTAACGGATTTCAACGTTTCCGGCCAACCATAACTAGCAGCCGCATCCATCGGCTGGATGTTCAATCCAACGGCAGGACCTGTTACTTTCTCATCAAATGCTACCGATACGGATGTAGCACCCGCTGCCATGTTATAATTAAATGCTACACCATCATCAAAACCTGTCAACTGCTCTGTTGTACCTGCTACAGCAATTTTACCAGCTGTTAATTTGGAAGTGTCTTCACCTTCAAAAGTAAGTTCATAGCCAATTTTTACTTCCTTAAAATAAGCCAAATCAAAGCGTGCATCCAGCTGGCTGCTAAAATTAATCGTTGCCGGTGAAGAACTGAATTCGGTATCGCCAACTTTTGTCATATCAATTGTAATGTCTTTTACTGCCTCGCCCTGTTCCGGAGTAGCGGTTGGTGTCGGTACTACAGCTGTTGGTGTTGCTGTCGGTGCCGTACTTGGTTTATTCGTGTTTGGCGCAGTGGTAACTGCCGGTGCTTTTGTAACTGCCGGCTTCTTTGCCTTAACAGTAACTTTGCAGGTCAGTTTTTTCTTTCCAACCTTTGCTAATACGACTGCCTTTCCGGCTTTCTTTCCTTTTACTACGACACTTGTTTTCTTTTTCTTCGAAAGACTAACAACCTTTTTGCCTGACTTAATGGACCAAACTGCTTTCTTTCCATTCTTCAACTTAATCGTCTTTTTCTGTCCTACCGAAATGCTTACTTTCTTTGTGCTAAGTTTCGGTGCCTTTTTCTTTGCTGCTGCCGGTGAAGATGGCATTGACACGCCAAGAAGCAATGCTGCCGTCATCACATAACTCATTGTTTTACAAAACTGTTTTTTCAACCTTGTGTCCTCCAATCATTTTTTGTTTTTGAAACCGCCCCGTAAACAAACCCTGTTTCGTATACGATCCCTCTCTTTGAGATTATTGTAACACCAAGGTATAACTTTGTAAATATATTCCATGCGATATTATAATATTTTACTTATAGCAATTTTTAATAAAAGTATAAGGTTACGCTTATACTTTTATTCATCTTCATACATTCGGAATAATGTTTTTAAGATATTCTGGTACTCTTTCTGCTTTTCTTCGTCCTCCAACTGCTTTAATTCCTGAATCGGCTCACGAATCAAGCGCTGCAAAGAAGCATGAAGCACCTTTTTCAATAATTTCTGCTCTCTGTGATTCAGAGAAATTTTTCGATTTAAATATTCATAACTGTCCGTCTCAATCTGTAAACACCGTTTCTGCAATGTCTCAATCGTACCATCCACACGGCTCAATAAAAGCCATTCCATCGTCTCCTGCACCTTTTCTTCAATCACCTGTTCACAGTCTGCCGCCAGTTTTTCCCGCTCATTCTGATTTTTTTCGGTGATTTTCTGCAGCGTATCCATATCAATCAACTGCACCCCCGGAACTTCTTGTAACCGGCTGTCAATATCCCTCGGTGATGCCAAATCCAAAAACTGCATTTGTCTGACACCCGTCTCTTTCCATTTATCGTACAAAACAACCAGATGCGGCGATGACGTTGCTGATACAACCGTTTCACACTGCTTCATCACATCATAACGCTCATGATAGTCCACCACTGTCAAATTTTCATGTACCGCTAACAATTCTTTTGCGTGCGCAAGCGTCCGGCTGCACAGATAAATCTTTTTTGCTCCGTATTCAAACAAATATGTCAAAGCAAGTGCCGCCGTTTTTCCGCTTCCAATCACAAGAATATTTTTCCCGCTAACGCCACCGGCACGGTGCAGCTCTTTCACGCCAATATAACTGACTGACAGTGGCTTTTCACTGATACGGTAATTCGTCTTAATCCACTTGGCACACGTCACTGCATCCCTTACAATGCGCTCCAATTCTTTGCCGCTGTGCCCCATGGTCCTAGCAAAATCCATCGCCTCAACAACCTGCCCTAAAATCTGGTCTTCACCTACGACTAACGATTCCAAGCCTGCCGCCACGCGAAACAAATAAGAAACCGCCTCACTGCCCTCTTTTTTCTTACAGCAATCCCCAAACGAAACATTCGGGAAAATGTCCTGGTAGCAGGACTGCACCTGCTCCCCCGTCACCGCATCCGAACGAGAAAAATAGAAAATCTCGCTGCGGTTGCAGGTCGAGACAATCACACACTGTTTTAAGCCAATGACAGAAAGCCGCTCCCATAATTCAATTTTTTTTGAGTCGGGTAACGCCACCTGCCCGCGCAGGGCAAGTGGTGCTTCTTTATAGCAAATTCCAACATAGCCAAAAATCATGGTTACTGCTCCTTTTGTTCTTCCTTAAGCCACCGAGCTACATCAAGCGCATGATAAGTAATAATCATTTTTGCACCGGCACGCTTAAATCCAATCATGTGCTCCATCACAATTCGTTTTTCATCAATCCAGCCTTTTTGCGCTGCCGCTTTCACCATCGCATATTCTCCGCTGACGTTATACGCCACAATCGGAATATTATAATGAATGGAAATATCTTTTAGCACATCCAGATATGCCATCGCCGGTTTTGCAATAATTAAATCAGCACCTTCTTTGATGTCCTGCTCCACTTCCCGCAGAGCTTCTTCTCCATTTGCCGGGTCCATCTGATAACTTTTACGGTCACCAAATCCAGGTGCCGAATGTGCGGCATCACGGAATGGGCCATAATATGCCGACGCAAATTTTGCACTGTAGGACATAATCGGCGTATTATATAGGCCTTCTTCATCAAGAGCCTTGCGGATTGCCTCAACACGTTTATCCATCATATCACTCGGTGCAATGATATCTGCTCCTGCTTTAGCATACACAACAGATGCCTTTGCCAAAAGCGGAAGCGTCTCATCATTTAAAACTTCCCCATCGCAAATCAGACCGCAGTGTCCATGTGATGTGTATTCACACAGGCAGACATCCGCAACAACAACAAGTTCTTTGTAATTTTTCTTAATATAGCGAATCGCCTGTGGCACGATTCCGTCTTCGGCATACGCACCACTTCCCTGCTCATCTTTGTGTGCCGGAATACCAAACAATAAAACTGCCGGAATCCCTGCCTCACGCACTCGGTCAAGTTCTTCATGAAGTCTATCAATCGAATACTGGCAGATGCCCGGCATCGACTCTACCGGTTCACAAATATTTTCTCCTTCTATTACAAAAATCGGATAAATCAATTCGTCCACCCGGACATGATTTTCCCGCACCATATCTCTCACTCGTTCGTTCATCCGCAGTCTTCTCGTTCGTTCCATTTTAATGCACCTTCCTTTTCGTATCCAATTACCTGTTTAATAAGATAGCATAAACCAGCGAAACATCTTTTTGTTTCGTTTATAAATCTTTTTATACTGAGAGTGCGGCAAAGGGCATGGCACTGTCCCTGTTTCTACCGTAACACTCACAATTTTCTTCTCGTACACAAGCCAGTCCGCAAAGCCTCCGTGTTCTTCTGTACTCGAACTCTTTGGCATCATTCGGTAATGATTTCTCTTTTTTATTTCACTTGCTAACCTGTACTGCTTTTCATGCAGCGGTGAAGATACATCAAAATCCCAGTATAAAATACTGCCGGTCGAATGGAGATTCAACACCGTCTTTGGCGATATCCGCTTAATAAAAGAAATTAATGCCTTCGTTTCCTTTTCGCTCGCTGCCTTTTTTCCTCTATATGTTGTGGCATCCGGTTTCCTTTTCTTGCCCTTCTTTTTATCCTTTTTCTTATCTGCTGAAAAACCGGCAGGGAAATTATTGTTAATATTAACCCCTCTGGCATTATTTTTCCACGTATTGAAATGCCCTATCTTCTGTATTTTCTTGCGAAGTTTTGCATTGCGGATTCCACTTGCCCCATACTGCGAAATTGTCACACCGTCCGGGTTATCCATCGGCAGAATATAAAGGCAGGTCGAACGGAATCTTGCACGGTGCTCACCATATTCCCGAAGAATTTCCTCGGTCTGTCGCATAATGACCTGTGTATTTTTCCACTCTCTGGCATGAATTGCCGCATCAATCACAAGTTTCTTTGCCGCAGAAGGATTTCCCACACGCAGGCACCAGATTTCCCTGTTGTCATATGTCCTGCCAATGCTCGACAGCCCTGTTTTTCCGGGGTATTTGTGAGCAATCTTACGCAAATCTCTTGTCATCTCTGCATAGTCGTATTTCTTATCCTTTTCACTGACAATCCACGGCTCTTCTTTTACAACAATTTTAATCCTGCACTGGTTTTTATCCGAATCTTTTACCTTTACAAAAAGGTAAGTCGTACCCTTCTTTTTCGCCGTAATTCGTCCGTTTTTATTGACACTTGCAATCTTTTTATTCTTTATTTCAAAAGACAATTTCTTTTTGGCATAGTTAAAAGAAACTGTCGCTTTTTTCTTTTCCCATAACTTTATTTTGCTGCCGCTTTTGCTCTTGATTTTCTCATTAAAATAAATGTAAATATAGCAGCTTTCGCCTGTCACTTTGGACGTCGCTTTTAAGAGCGTGTAATTTTTTTTGTTTTTTGTCTTACATTTTACCACACCGGAGGAAGAAACGGTAACTAACTTCTTTTTTACTTCTTTTTTCGAAGCACCTCCGTAAACCTCAAAAGTAGATGCCTGTGACATAACAAGTTTTACCGAATCGGTCGTATACGAGTAAAGGTGATATACCTTTTCCCCCTTCACTTTCCGATAATGAATCCCCTTCATGCCGCCTTTATAATACTTAGCGTGGGGCGATACCAGTTCATATTTTTTCACCGGCTTTGGAGTTTCATTTGGCTGTGGCGCAGCTGTTGGCTCCGGCTCCTCTGTGGGCTCCGCGGTCGGTTCTTCTGTCGGTTCAGGCGTTGGCTCTTCACTCCACTCCGTCTGATTGTTCTTCTGTCTTGCCTGCAAATGGGCAGGACTCCCGCTTATGAGGTCACATAAAATTAAGGTTGTGGCAAGCAATGCCGCTATTTTTTGCTTATGCGTTTGACTCATTTCCCTTATTTCCTTTCCATTAATCGTGATGTTTCACTTTTACTGCAAGATAAAAGGTACCTCACAATGAGATACCTTTTTGTACTTGTTTGTTATAACAGATAAAGCTTAAGCTAATTTGCTTTTTGCTACTTCTACCAAAGAAGCAAAACCTTCCGGATCACTGATTGCCATCTCAGAAAGCATTTTACGGTTTACATTTACCTCAGCAAGTTTCAAACCATACATGAATTTGCTGTAGGAAAGACCATTCATTCTAGCTGCTGCGTTAATACGAGCAATCCAAAGCTGTCTGAACTGTCTCTTTTTCTGTTTTCTACCTGTATAGGACTCTTCCAACGCACGCATAACAGACTGTTTTGCAACACGATACTGTTTACTTCTTGCGCCTCTGTAACCCTTTGCCAGTTTCAATACTCTTTTATGTTTTTTCTTTGCGTTCATTCCGCCTTTAATTCTAGCCATTTGTCAGTTCCCTCCTTCGCCATTAGCTGTATGGCATAATCTTTTTCATTGTTTTTACATTAGTTTCATCTACAAGAGCAGACTTTCTGAGATTTCTTTTTCTCTTTGTTGTCTTCTTAGTCAAAATATGACTCTTGTATGCTTTGTTTCTTTTCAATTTACCGGTACCGGTAACTTTAAAGCGCTTTGCAGCAGCTCTTTTTGTTTTCATTTTCTGATTTGCCATGATATTATTCCTCCGTTATTATTTTGTGGCTGATAAAAACATTACCATACTTCTTCCTTCCATCTTCGCAGGTTTGTCGACGGAAGCAACGTCCTTTAATTCTTCAAAAAACGCATTCAGGATTTCCCTTCCTACATCTTTATGAGCCATTTCTCTACCACGGAATCGGAGTGAGACTTTTACTTTAGCTCCCTTTTGCAGGAATTTCTTTGCCTGGTTTACTTTCGTATTTAAATCATTGGTATCAATGTTTGGCGAAAGTCTGATTTCTTTTGTCTCGATGGTTTTCTGTTTCTTCTTTGCTTCTTTTGCTTTACGAGCCTGCTCATAGCGGTACTTGCCGTAGTCAATAATTTTACATACCGGCGGTTTTGCAGTCGGTGCAATCTTTACCAAATCAAGTCCTGCATCTTTTGCTTTGAAATATGCTTCTTTTGCCGACATAATGCCAAGCTGTTCTCCATTTGGTCCAATTACACGAACTTCTCTGTCGCGAATCTGCTCGTTAATCATTAAATCGCTTATTGTTCTTACCTCCTAAATGAAAAAAAGATAGCTGTTTCTAAAAGCCAGCTATCCACGTAAAACATTTCCTATCATTATAATAGATGTGAACCAATACCGTGTGATAACAAATGTTATACGGCAAGGTGAGAGTGGATAACTCTGCTTTTTACACCTTTGGTAGTGTACCATAGAAAGGTGGTGTGTGTCAAGTGATTGCTGTTAACTTTTTTTCAGTTTCCGTAAATGACCTTAATTCAATTTATATTTCTTGCGCCGCTCCCGCTTAGCAAACGCACAGGGGTATCGACACGCAAACTACGCGTGTCTGATACCCGATGTGTTTGCAGCGCAATCATTATAAATTGAATTAAGGTCATTTATTGGATTCCTGAAAAATCAGCAGCAATCACTTGACCACACACGCCTGCGTACAAAGAATCAACTATAGTATTAAGGCAGGGCAATGAATCATTGGGGAATGCCATTTATTGAATTCCAGTAATTAGGCAGAAAAACTTTGAAACTCGTGGGTTTTGAGTACGTCGGTATGTAGTGCTGGTAGTTTCAGCGCCCATACCGCTACGTACTCAACGAGCGAAAGCGCCCACGAGATACAAAGCTTTTCTGCCTAATTACGGAAACAATAACACGCACCCCCCACTTAATTTACCATCCCCGATATATCAACCTTAATAAACTGCTGAAGCCATTCGATGATGTCTTTTTCGTTTGCAGGATTTAAGTTCTGAATTGAGGATAGATTTTCAATTGTCATGTGGTCCCAGCGAATCATCCAGATTCCGTATGCCAAAATCACGGCATTTAAAACCAGACCGATGGCACTCAAAATCAATCCGATGATTCCTAATTTTCTTGCATTTTTACCGCCTTTTGCCACTGCAATAATGCTAAAGACAAGGGCGATTGCGGCAGGGATTACGCCGATACCTGTTCCAAAACAACAAAAACAAGAAACTCCACCTAATACAAGAGAGGCAATTGCAAGCCCTCTGTGTCGATTTATATCTGTCATAGATACCTCCATTTCTATATCCTGCCGTATGGGGCGAAATAGGCTGCTGCCTGTTCCAGATGCTGCAGCGACGAATTATTCGTAATTTTTATTAACAGCACCGCTACGACAATGGCAAGGATGACCCCTGCCACTCCCACAACGATACCGGCAATTGCTGCATCTTCCTGATTCAGATTATCATCCCGAAGCCCCAAAATTCCAAATACAATGCCAAGCACTGCCATTACCAAAGAAATGGACCATTGCATACAACAAACCATCGAAGCACATGAAAGCACTAACGACGCAATCGCTTTTGCATTTGTCTGTCTATTCTGCTGCATACAAACCTCCTACTTATTTACTCTCCGGTGTCACTTCTACCTTACGAATTTCTTTCGTACGGATTTCCTTGCAAATATCATCAATAAACGCATCCAAAGACTGTGCACCCTCGTCTCCTTTGAAACGGCTGCGAACGGATACGACGCCCTCTTCCTGTTCTTTCTGTCCAACAACGAGCATATATGGTGTTTTCTGAAGTCTTGCCTCACGAATCTTGTAACCAATTTTTTCTGAGCGGTTGTCCACGCTGCAGCGGATGCCATTCGCTTTTAATTTCTCTTCCACGCTGTTTGCGTAATCAAGATATTTCTCAGAAATCGGCAGAACACGTACCTGCTCCGGTGAAAGCCATGTCGGGAATGCACCGGCATATTTCTCAATCAGCCATGCTAACGTTCTCTCATAACATCCAATGGATGTTCTGTGGATGATGTATGGGCGTACTTTCTCACCATTTTCATCAATATAATACATATCAAACTGTTCAGCCAAAAGGGCATCCCACTGAATGGTAATCATGGTATCTTCTTTACCGTATACATTTTTCGCATTGATATCTACTTTTGGTCCGTAGAAAGCGGCCTCTCCAACATCCTCAGTAAATGGAATATTCAGTTCTGTCAAAATCTGGCGGATATCTTCTTCTGTCTCATTCCAAACTTCCGGCTCGCCGATATATTTTTCACGGTTTTCAGGATCCCATTTGCTCAGATGATACGTTACATCTTCCTCAACACCAAGTATCTGCAAACAGTACTGAGCGAGAGCGATACAATCCTTAAACTCTTTTACCATCTGGTCCGGACGCACAATCAAATGTCCTTCAGAAATTGTAAACTGGCGCACACGAGTCAAGCCGTGCATTTCACCGGAATCCTCATTACGGAACAATGTTGATGTCTCACCATAACGACATGGCAGGTCACGATAGGATTTCTGGCTTGCCTTGTAAACATAGTACTGGAATGGACAGGTCATCGGACGAAGGGCAAATACTTCCTTATCCTTTTCCTCATCGCCAAGAACAAACATACCTTCTTTGTAGTGATCCCAGTGACCGGAAATCTTGTACAAATCAGATTTCGCCATCAAAGGTGTCTTCGTTCTCATGTAACCGCGCTTTTCTTCCTCATCTTCAATCCAGCGCTGCAAAGTCTGAATAACCTGTACACCTTTTGGCATTAAAAGCGGAAGTCCCTGACCGATTACATCAACGGTAGTAAACAGTTCCAGCTCACGTCCCAATTTATTGTGGTCGCGTTTTTTAATATCTTCCAAATGCTCCAAATAGGCATCCAAATCCGCTTTCTTTGTATAAGCAGTTCCGTATACACGGGTAAGCATTTTATTTTTCTCATTTCCTCTCCAGTAAGCACCGGAAGAAGAAATCAGCTTCATTGCCTTTAACGGTTTTGTATTCATCAAATGAGGACCGGCACACAAATCAATGTATTCGCCCTGCTGATAGAAAGAAATCTCGGCATCTTCCGGTAAATCTTCAATCAACTCAACCTTATACGGCTCCTCACGTTTTTTCATCAAATCAATTGCCTCTTGTCTTGGCAGGGTAAAACGCTCTAATGTCGCACCTTCCTTAACAATCTTTTTCATTTCTTTTTCAATCTTGTCCAGTGCCTCACGATCCAATGGTGCTATATCAAAATCATAGTAGAAACCTTCCTCAATCGAAGGTCCAATGGCACATTTGGCATCCGGATACAATCTCTTAATCGCCTGTGCCAGCACATGGGATGCAGTATGACGGAATGCTGCTTTTCCTTCGTCGCTGTCAAATGTCAAAATATTCAGTGTGTGTTCGCCATCTACTATTGTGCGCAAATCCACAACTTCGCCGTCTAACTCGGCAACACATGCCACTCTGGCAAGTCCTTCACTGATGTCTTTGGCAATATCAATAATGCTCATTGCCTGTGAATACTCTTTGCTTGAACCGTCTTTAAGTGTTACTTTCATGTCAATTCCTCCTGTCTTCATTCAATATACAAGAAGGCCTCATCCCTTCTTGCTGTTATAGTTCGAAGGGACGAGGCCATTAATTCAATGTTCTCGCGGTTCCACCCTTGTTGGACGAAATAGTAATAAATCATCCCGGCTTCATTCTGACGATAACGGGGTCACCGGACCGGATTGGGGTCACTCCGAGGTAGTTTTCAAACGGTTTCCATGAAAATGCTTCCAGCACAAGGCATTTCTCTCTGACATGTTCTGCGTTTTACTCGTCTCATCTACGTGTTACCGCTATTATAATCTTGAAAATTTAAAATGTCAACACCTTTAAATTCTTTTATTTGCAAGAACCTCATACACATTCTTAAACGAATCTTTCACCGCATACAATTCCGTGAACAAACCACAATATGGACCATTCATCGAGTAGCCATAGCTGCTTTCATCCAGCGATGGGTCATCCTGCCATCCCCAAATTGAAACCGCTTTTAAAGGTCGGCTCTCCTCCAATTTTTTAATTTCTTCATCTGATTTTCCGGTGCATTTTGCCGAAATTTCATTTACGTCCACAAACATCTGGAACAGTTTTTTATAAAATGCAGCATGTTTTTTCTTCATGGCAGCCGTCCCCATATAATTTCTTACTGCCATTTCGGTCACCTGAACTTCACAGCCAAGTGCTGCATAAGTCTCAATTGATTTCTTAATATCCGAAATATTCTGCTCATTCATGCATCCATTCTGAGTTCCGTAACCGCCAATGTATCCCTGCATGCCAACGCCGTCACACAACTTGCGCGTATTTCCCTTGGCATCCTTTGCATAACTGTTAATGCTCTTAACCAAATTTACGATTTCCTCACACTTTGATTTGTAGAAAGAATTGTAATCATTATAATACAATTTGATATCGGCCCCAAGTTCATCTACCGTATTTTTCGCATAAAGGAACGACTGCTCCACATAATCACTGCCAAGAATTTTATAAAACTGATTATCTTTTCGGAGATTTCGGTTGTCATTTCCCACATTCTGGTCTGCTACAGCCTCATTTACAACATCCCAGCAGTAAATTACACCCGGATATTTCTTTTCAAAATGAGTGATTACTTCTTTAATATAATACTGAAGACGTTTCTGCATAACCGCCTTGCTTACATATTTCTTACCTGTGTCATAGCCCTCGCGGAAGAACCAGTCACACATATACGCATGCCACACAAGAACATGTCCCCGCATCTGGATTCCGTTTTCCTTGGCAAATGAAATAATCGTATCTGCCTTGTCATAATTCATCACCGGCATACCATCTTTACTCTTTGCGGATTTTGCCTGGTCTAAAAGCGAATATGCCTTAAACTCATTTCCTGCTGTCAAACTGTTAAAATGGTATTTCACAAGATTTTTGTAGTTGTCATTTGTTGTAACATTTGTGTAGTTTACAACGGTTCCCAACTTGAATCCATGCTGCGCTGCCAACTTAGCAAGCGGCTGATACTTCGTCGTCGCATTTAACACGTTCGCCTTTTTCTTCGCCTCAGGAGAAACGTATTTTGTTACGCTCACCTTACATTTTAAAGTGACTTTTTTCTTCTTTTTGGCACCTTTCTTCTGATACCAAACCTTGGCTTTTACTGTCGCACTGCCTTTTTTTAATCCCTTAATGGTGACCGATGTCTTTTTCTTTTTCGACAGTTTTGCCACTTTTTTTCCGGACAAAGTCCATTTGGTTTTCACGATTTTTTTCGTTCCGTTTTTCTTAACCTTCAATGTCTTTGTCTTGCCGATATAGGCAGTCATTTTTGTTTTTGACAATACCGGCTTTTTCGCTTTTGCTTTTGCCTGCGCCTCACCTGCTCCGGCAAGAGAGCCAATCGTCAGGCATGCGGCAAGGGAAAGCGAGAGAATCTGTTTGCTTTTCATGCTGCTTCACTCCAATCTTTTATGATAAGAATAAGTATAGCACATTTTGTCGGTTTTGAAATCCTCTTTTTTTAATGCGATTGTGGCATATGTTCGGTGGCATTTTTTTGTTTTCCGTAATTTAGAAGAAACGCTTTGCGTCTCGTGGGCACTCCCGTTTGTTGAGTGCGTAACGGTATGGGCACTGAAACTACCAGTACCACATACCGACGTACTCAAAACCCACTTGTCACAAAGCGTTTCTTCTAAATTACTGGAATTCAAAGGAATTGGCAGCAAACATATGCCACAATCGCATTTAAAAAAAAGAACTTCTTTCTTTTCTTTACTTTTGTCAACACTAGCAGTTAAAATCAGCCGATTACCCCACAGGCAATTTTTTCACCGGACGCCCCGGATGGCTGTGTCATGAAGTCATCCTCTGACACTATTGCTTTCAAGTATATGCCGGGGAATGATTTTTTGTTCTCAGTTCATTAAGTGAGAAAAAGTTTGTGCTAAATGCCGGAGAGAAGCTTATGCAATCTAAAACCTCACAAAAGTTCAAAAACGTTGCATGCTTTCGCCTGCTTTTCAAAATAAAACAACCAAAAAGGTTACAATCGACAAAAAGCGTTGCAATTAATACGTGATTTTTGCTGATAAAGCCTAATTTCAACGTAAAAATGCAACGCTATAAGATAAGTCATAGAAAAAGAGTTGTCGAAGAAAATTTAAATCAGTTTTGGAGCAACAAATTTCTACCAAAAACGTACAGCCCGTCTTTTTGGGGGTTGCCGTAAATTATCAAGAAATGATTTGCAGCGAGTGGGTACAAACACGTGGGTATCAAGCTTGCGTATTTTGCAAGCTGATACCCCTACGCGTTTGTCTTAGCGAGAGCGCCCACTTGATGCAAATCATTTCTTGATAATTTACGGCAACCCCCAAAACACGGCTACCTCCAAATCCCCTTCTCTTTCCGTATCACATAATACAAATCATTTTCCATTGCCATAACTTCTTCCATCGGCACGCTCTTAAAGACCGGCATCCGCATTTTGTATTTAATCCAAAAGAACGAGTAGATACCAAGAATCAAAAAGGCAATTCCGGTTACGCCCCAGATAGCTAACCGCTCTGCCGGGTCGGTTGAAATATTCAAAATCATGTAGGTTGTTCCTAAAATTCCAATAAGTGGCAGAATTTTACCGAGTGGAACTTTAAAGGAACGCGGTGCATTTGGCACTCTTTTTCGCAGAATCAGCACGTCAATATGCGCTAAGATATACGAAATCATCCAAAATACAGAACCCACCAGAATCAAAAATGAGATTGCCGAGGAGGAACTGTCGCTAATAAAAGCAAAAATCAAAATGGTAACACTGACAAATATTATACCGAAAAATGGTACTTTCCTTTTATTTGTCTTGGCAAAAAACTGTGGCATCATATTCATTTTTGCCATGCCCTGACAAATATTAGAAAGACCACTTACCGTTGAATTTTGTGTGCTGATAACCGCCAGAGCAGCCACCATTGTCATCCAGTATTTTCCTGCCCCGCCAAGAAGATTTTGACCGTATAACAAATGTGGTGCGGCAGATTCGGTCAGTTTTGCCCACGGCGTATAATTATGAAAACCTAATACCATGATTGCCTGCACCAGACAAATAAGCACCAGTCCAATCATCATACCAAGCGGCACGTTTCGTTTGGCATTTTTAACATCTTTGGATATTGGAATGACATATTCGGCACCAATAAACAGCCAGAATGCCACTGCAGTTGTCGACACAATATCAAAGAAATTCGTTGACATGCTTGCCGGCTGGGAAACAACCTGTCCGGTTCCAAGCCCCAGGGCACCGATAATTCCCATAACAACCATCGAGCCAACCAAAAGGAATGCAACCAAATTCTGAATTTTAGCAAACATATCGACACCAAACAGATTTGCCACCATAACGATTACCGTCATGATAATGGTATAGCCGATGCTTGGAATCGGCAAATGAAGCGTCTGCGACATGGCATAGGCAAAAATCGATGCTTCAACACCACACGATAAAATGTTACAAATCAGATACCCTCCCACCATAGAAATCATGGTTGGAAACGGTCCCATACAGGCGAGCGTATACTGCGCCAGTCCTCCGGTCGTGTTTGGCATCAGACCATTTAGCTCAGAAAGCGAAGCAACCGTTGTCATATTCAGCAGACAGGCGATAATCATCGCACCAATAAATGGGATTCCCACCGTTCCTGCTCCCTGTCCCAATGACACTAGACAGCTTGTCGCAATGACAAGCCCGACAGAAACAGAAACCACACTTCCTAATCCTAATTTTTTGTTTTTCTCCATGCCAATTCCCCCTTGTTCTCTTAAGCCATTTCCGGTTTATCCCACAATGGCAGTTCCACACCAATGCCTTCTTTTAAAGCACGGCGGTAAACAGTAGCTCCCCATGCGATATCCTCAACCGGCATACCTCCGACAGAATATACGATAATTTCATCTTCGCTTTCCCGTCCTTTTCTCTCACCGGTAATCACATCTGCCACATCAATAATGTCTTCTCTTGTAATTTTCCCCATCTGTTTTAAATCCGTAAATTTACTTCCTACAATCTGCACCTGGTCGTAAGTCGGATATGGATATTCCTCCTCCCACGCCTCATACAATTTGTAGTTGTCCACAACTTTTTTACAGCCATTTACAAGGAAATCCTCATCAAAACGAGCGGCTGAAGGCATACTGATTAGTGCACCTTTTTTAATCCATTTCGTATCAATATAAGGAAACTCTGCCTCACTGTCTTTTACTGTTGTTGTCATGCTGATAATGTCACTGTCTTTTACAGCTTCCTCGATAGAATCACAAATCACAATATTTTTGATTCCCGGACATTCTTCTTTGACAAATGCAACAAATGAATCAATGGACTTTTGTCCACGCCCCTTAATTTTTACGGTATCAATGCCTGGTCTCACGCTGACAAAGGCACGAAGGGAAGTTTTCCCCATAACACCCGGTCCGATAATAGCGACTGTTTTTGCAGCCTCTCTTGCCAAATATTTGCAGCCAACACCGGGAATTCCCCCTGTTCGGTAAGAACTCAAAAGGTTTGCCGACATCATCGCAAGTGGTGCCCCCGTATCTTTATCATTTAACATCATCATCAAAATGGAGCGTGGCAGCCCTTTTTTCTTATTCTCCATGTTCGATCCGTACCACTTCATCCCCGCCATCTGATAGCGTCCGCCAAGATATGCCGGCATCGCCATGAATCGTCTGTCCTCTGCATTTTTCGGCATTCCCTCAAATTCCGGGTCATCCGGAAAAGTCACCATGCAGCCATGGGAATTGTGATTTTTTCCGCCCATCACATAGTCCCCTTTATGTAAAGTCAACAATAAATCTTCCATTGCCTCCACACAGGCATCCATATCCGTCACACCTGCCCGAATCATATCCGGTTCACTTAAATATAAAAATTTGATTGCTGTATCCATTTTGATAACCTCCTTTGCCATCTATGCACCTGTTGTTTTTTGCAAAAAAATCATGACCACCAGCTCAGCTGGTGGTTTCCTCTGCGGCTATAAGCCTG
>NZ_QTVH01000033.1:0-20057 GCF_003435975.1 Clostridium sp. AF36-4
GAGAAAAAATGGTGCCAGGACAACAGTCCTAGCACCACTTTGTCTACAGTCTGGGGCATATCAAAGGATATGCCTCTTTTTGAAATCGGATATCAGTCTTTATCACCTAATTCTAAGTAAAAGTTAAGAAAGTCAGTGCGTTTTTCCTTTGTTGCCGCAATCGCAGAACGCGGGTGACGGTTCATCTGACCGGTCAAAAGATAGGGAATGTTATATCCCCAAACAACACCGGACTCTTTTAAGGGCACGATATGTTTTTCCAAAAACTTAAGAAGCGGAATAATATCATACTTAGGATTTTTCAAAAATCCTAACAACTGCTCGCTGGCACAGTTTCCGGCACCGCGGCCCATGCCGTTTACAGTGGCGTCTAAGTAGCTGACACCCCTGGTAAGAGCGGTGATTGTGTTGGCAAAGGCTAACTGCTGGTTGTTATGTGCATGTATACCGGTAAATTTACCAGTATTTTCAGCTGCCTCCAAATATTGGTCAGATAAGTCATCAATCTGCTCCATATAGAGAGAGCCGTAACTGTCTACTAAGTAAATACCATCGACTTCGCTTTCTCCAATCAGCTGCAGTGCTTCTGTGATTTCTGATTCCTTTGCGTTGGAAATCGCCATAATGTTAATCGTTGTTTCGTAGCCCATATTTTTGCAGTGTCTTACCATATCAAGAGCTGCCGGAATGGTATTGATGTATGTTGCAATACGAACCAGATCAATGACACTTTCCTCACGTGGGATAATGTCACGTTTGTAATTGCATCGGCCAACGTCTGCCATAACAGCAATTTTCATATCCGTATCGTTGTCACCAACGATGTTGCGAAGGTCAGCCTCTTCACAGAATTTCCATGGTCCGAAATCTTTCGGGTCAAAAATATCTTTGGATGCTTTATAGCCAAATTCCATATAATCTATGCCAGCTGCAACATTCGCAGCGTATAAATCACGTACAAAATCTTCCGTAAAACGGAAATCATTCACAAGTCCTCCATCCCGAAGAGTAGCATCTACCACTTTAATATCCGGGCGATAAGAAAGCAAAGAACCTCTTTTCTTTGACATTTTCGTGTACCTCCTTTGTAATTTTATCTTTCCTGCCTATTGTATCAGAAAATTCATAGAAAGAAAAGGATTTCTTATTGCTATTTTTTCAAATACAAGGTAAAATATATTGTTGTAACATCCAATAACAGATGTTGAGAAAGCATAGGAATATGGAGGATGATGAGATTGAAAAAATGGATTGCTTTATGGAGTGCACTATTGATGATGATAAGCATTCTGCCGGTGATGCCGGTTTCGGCAGAAGAAGTTTCGGCACTTGAGCAGGCAAAACTTTGTATTGATACTATATTGACTGCTGCACCTGCGCCGGAAGATTACACATTTTCGGAAGAACTGGCAGATGAAGTGGATAAATTAGGAAAATTACTTCAAACGGGGCTTAGCACATCTGAGATTGACACATTGGATGCGTATGTTGCCACAAAGACGACATCGGAGGTACCGGGAGAGGATGAGACAACAACAGAGACCGTTACCCGTTATCAGTCCGTGCAGAAATTCTATCAGGATTATGCCGATGCACAGAATGCGGCATTAGAGGAACTGGCAGCACCGATTCATACAGCAGTAGATGCCATGTTAGCAAGGCCTTTAACAAGAGAAAATTATAAGACGGCAAGTGAGAGTTATGCAAATGCTTCTGCTCACATAAAAGCGGCAGTGGATGCGGATGATGTGAATGCACTGAATCAGATTCGCGAACTTTTGGAACTGGTAGACAGTGCAGATCGCGCATTTTTACGAATTGAAATGCTAAAGGCAGATGCTTCTGCCGGTGATTATAACTTATTTTTAGAAGATGTTCAGTCCGCAAAAACAGCCTATGGATTGTATGAAAGTAAATTTGCGGAACTCCGCCGTTATACAAAATATGCAGACTGTTTAATCAAAGCAATGAAAAATTCCTTGTTTGAAAATTACGAGAAATATGAAAAAGCAAATATTATCGCAGACGTTGAGCAGGCGTATGATGATTTAGGTGTCTATGATGTTCTTGACGATACCGTAAAAGAAAAACTGGATGTATTGCAGGATGCAGTAGATGCCGGTGCGGCCAGCAATTTTTCACTTTCGGTTTACGACTATTACCGTGGAGAGGCAATTCAGTATGTGCTGACTCAGTACCGCAACATTGAGACCTTTGAGGAAATGATTGCATTGACCTCAGAAACGCCGAAGAATAAAACAGAACTTACCGCGGCACTTCGTGCTTACCGCTACTACAATCAGGAACTTACTGCGGATGAGCAGGATTTGGTGGCACCTGAACTTGTGAAAAAGATGAACAATGCCGTATTGTTAAATACAAACTGTGAGGAAGTAAAAAAACAGATTACAGATATTGGTACGGCAGCGTCGGATGATGAATTTGAAGATTTCACCAAACGTTATGAGCAGGCATACAAATCCTATCGTTTATTTGTTAATTCTTACAGCGGAATTTGTGATATATCGGATTTGATTTCGAATCTGTCAACACTGGATGAAGCAACCGACCGTTTGGAAATGCTTAAAAGTATTCGACAGATTGAAGAGACGGAAGATGCTTTAATGTGTTCGAAGAAATTGCAGATTGAGAGTCTTTTAAATGCATATGCGTCTTTGGATGAGGACAAACAGGCAGCTATTTATAATATTGATTCTCTTCGTGAGATTAATGCCGATGTACAGGTGGCAAGTGCCCTGCGTATTCAGGTTGATACACTCCGGAGCGGAGAGGGCGGTTATTCTCTGTTAGATGAGGATACGGTGAAAAAACTCCGCGCAGACTACGAGCAGATGACGGATCGTCAGAAGAGATATTTTGGAAGCTCTTATTTGAATCAGTTAGAGGCTATTGAGAGGCAGTTAGATGCAGAAAATATGAATGCAGCACTCCGTGTATCCTCATTGATCAATCAGATTGGTACGGTGAATGCAAAGGCAAAAGACCGCATTGAGAGTGCAAGAAAGGCCTATGATGCGCTCAGTGAGGCACAGAAAGCTTATGTGGCAAATTTGACTACATTGGAAACAGCGGAGACGTCACTTTCAAAATTGGAGTTCTCCATTGCGAAAGCGACAGTATCTTCCCTTGGAAGCTATCGTTACAGCGGAACTGCTCTGACCCCTTCGTTTACTGTTTCGTTAAATGGAGTTAAGCTTGTGCAGGATTTGGATTATTCCGTAACCTACTTATCAAACAAAAATGTTGGTACTGCAAAAGTAGTGATTTGTGGCAAAGGTGTTTATACAAATTCACTTACGAAAACCTTTACCATTCGTCCGGAGACAATGGCAAGTGCGGTAATTACTGGATGTAAAGCAAAATACAGTTATACTGGAAAACAGGTGAAACCTTTGATTCAGGTTGTTTGGAATGGTAAGATTTTGAGGAACAATACCGATTATACATTACTTTATAAAAACAATAAAAAACGTGGATCTGCCGGCATTGTTGTCACTGGAAAAGGCAATTATTCCGGTACATTGACGGCTTCCTTTACGATTGTCCGTGCCTCTGTGAAAAAAGCAAGTGTTAACGGCTTGAAAGCAGTTTATGCACGTACCGGTAAGGCTGTTAAGCCGAAAGTAACGGTGAAACTTGGCGGAAAGAAGTTAAAGAAAAAAAGAGATTACATTCTTTCCTATCGGAAAAACAAGAAAAAAGGTACGGCACTTCTTTATGTAAAAGGTGTCGGCAATTATTCCGGTACGAAAAAAATGAAATTTAAGATTCGTTGACCGATAGTACAAAAGATGGTACAATGAATTTTGATATGCACAATATATAGGAGGAATTTCAAAGATGGATTACAAAAAAGCAGGAGTTGACATTGAGGCAGGTTATAAGGCAGTATCGCTGATGAAAGAGCACATTGCATCGACTATGAGACCGGAAGTATTGACGGATATCGGTGGTTTTTCAGGTGCATTTTCGATGAAAAAGTTTGTTGGCATGGAAGAACCAACATTGGTTTCCGGCACAGATGGTGTAGGAACAAAACTTAAATTGGCTTTTATTTTGGATAAGCATGATACAATTGGTATTGACTGTGTGGCAATGTGTGTAAATGATATTGCATGTGCCGGTGGTGAACCGCTGTTTTTCTTGGATTATATTGCATGTGGTAAAAATGAACCGGAAAAAATTGCGAAAATTGTAAGTGGTGTAGCAGACGGATGCCGTCAGGCAGATTCCGCACTGATTGGTGGAGAGACAGCTGAGATGCCTGGCTTTTATCCGATTGACGAGTATGATTTGGCAGGATTTTCTGTTGGTATCGTAGATAAAAAAGATATGATTACCGGCAAAGATTTGAAAGCCGGCGATGTTTTAGTAGGTATGGCTTCTTCCGGTATTCACAGTAATGGTTATTCACTGGTCCGCAGTGTATTTTCCATGAAGGAAGAAACATTAAACCAGAAATATGAGTCTCTTGAAAGTGACTTGACTTTGGGTGAGACACTTCTTACTCCGACAAAGATTTATGTCAAAGCACTCCGTCAGATTAAAGAGGCAGGCGTGCGGATTAAAGCATGCAGCCATATCACAGGCGGTGGTTTCTATGAGAACATTCCGAGAATGTTAAAAGAGGGAACTCATGCAAAAATTAAGAAAGATAGTTTTGTGATTCCGCCTATTTTCAAAATGCTTGCATCCGATGGCTCGATTGCAGAAGAGGCAATGTTTAATACATATAACATGGGCGTTGGTATGATTACAGCAGTGGATAAACAGGATGTTGATAAGACTGTAGAGGCAATCAAAGCAGCCGGAGAGACACCTTATATCATGGGTGAAATCGTAGATGGTGAGAAAGGAATTACATTATGCTAAGAGCAGCCGTTTGTGTATCCGGTGGCGGAACAAATCTTCAGGCAATTATTGATGCGGTATCAGCGGGCACGATTACGAATACGGAGCTTGCACTTGTTATCAGTAATAAACCAGGGGCGTATGCCTTAGAGCGTGCGAAAAAAGCAGGGATTCCATCCGAAGTCCTCGTTCCGAAAGATTACGAAGACCGAAATGCTTTTGGAGAAGCACTGATTCACTGTTTAAATGACAAACAGATTGATTTGGTTGTGTTAGCCGGATATCTTGTGATTTTGCCGGAGAATTTTGTAAAAGCGTTTGAAGGCCGTATCATAAATATTCATCCATCGTTGATTCCGTCGCACTGCGGTGCCGGATATTATGGACTTAAGGTGCATGAGAGTGTTTTGGCAAGAGGAAATAAAGTGACAGGGGCAACGGTTCATTTTGTTGATGAGGGAACCGACAGTGGTCCGATTATTTCACAAAAAGCAGTAGAAGTGCTTGATGATGACACGCCGGAAGTGTTGCAGAAGCGTGTGATGGAACAGGCAGAATGGAAAATTCTTCCGGAAGCAATTGATTTAATTGCCAATGGTAAATTAGAAATTGTGGATGGAATTGTAAAACGTAAATAACAGTTAGGAGGATATCTCGTGAAAGTTCTTATTGTAGGAAGCGGTGGCCGTGAACATGCCATTGCAGCAAGTGTAGCAAAAAGTAATCAAGTGGAAAAAATATATTGTGCGCCGGGAAATGCCGGAATCGGACAGATTGCAGAATGTGTTGATATTACCGCAATGGAATTTGACAAACTGGCTGATTTTGCAGAAAAAAATCAGATTGATTTGACGATTATCGGTATGGATGACCCATTGGTAGGCGGTGTGGTTGATGTGTTTGAGGCACGTGGACTCCGTGTATTCGGACCGAGAAAAAATGCAGCGATTATCGAAGGCTCCAAAGCATTTTCAAAAGATTTGATGAAGAAATACAACATTCCTACGGCAGCCTATGAGAACTTTACGAATCCGGATGAGGCATTGGCTTATCTTGAGACGGCAAAAATGCCAATTGTTTTGAAGGCGGACGGGCTTGCACTTGGAAAAGGTGTTTTGATTTGCAACAACTTAGAAGAAGCAAAAGCTGGTGTTAAGACATTGATGTTAGACAAGCAGTTTGGTGATGCCGGAAATGAAATTGTTATTGAAGAGTTTATGACCGGACGTGAGGTATCTGTGCTTTGTTATTGCGATGGTACACATATCAAACCAATGACAAGTGCACAGGATCACAAACGTGCCAAAGATGGTGATAAGGGATTGAACACCGGTGGAATGGGTACCTTTTCACCAAGTCCGTTTTATACGGATGAGGTTCAGAAATTCTGTGAAGAAAAAGTATATCAGCCTACGATGGATGCGATGAAAAAAGAAGGCAGAGATTTTGTCGGAATTTTGTTTGTCGGCTTGATGCTTACAGAAGATGGACCAAAAGTATTAGAGTACAATGCCAGATTTGGTGACCCGGAGGCTCAGGTCGTTCTTCCGCGTATGAAAAATGATATTATTGATGTGATGAATGCCTGCATCGATGGTAAACTCGATGAGATTGACCTTCAATTTGAGGACAATGCAGCGGTTTGTGTTGTACTTGCTTCCGATGGTTACCCGGAGCATTACGAAAAAGGCAAAGTAATCACAGGTTTTGAAAAATTTGATGGTAAAGATGGTTATTATGTATTCCATGCCGGCACGAAACTTACGGATGAGGGCATCGTGACAAATGGAGGCCGCGTACTTGGTGTGACGGCAAAGGGAAAAGATTTGAAAGAGGCAAGAAAGAATGCTTATGAAGCAACAAACTGGATTGATTTTTCAAATAAGTATATGAGACATGATATCGGAAAAGCAATTGATGAGGCGTAAAACGCTTTACAATAAATAAAAAAGGAGAGAATTTATGTATTCATTTGATGAGGTAAAAAATGCCGATCCTGAATTGGCAAAAGCAATGGAACAGGAAACCGGTCGTCAGAATGACCACATTGAGTTAATTGCTTCAGAAAACTTTGTCAGCAAAGCCGTAATGGCTGCTATGGGAAGCACACTGACAAACAAATATGCAGAAGGTTATCCGGGCAAACGTTATTATGGCGGATGCCAGTATGTGGACATCGTGGAAGATTTGGCAAGAGACCGCGCAAAGAAACTGTTTGGCTGTACTTATGCAAATGTTCAGCCACATTCCGGTGCCCAGGCAAACATGGCTGTATTCTTTGCTTTGGTTAAACCGGGCGAGACAGTTATGGGAATGAACCTTGATCACGGCGGGCATCTTTCTCATGGAAGCCCGGCAAATATTTCCGGAACCTATTATCACATCGTACCGTACGGTGTGAATGACGCAGGATTTATTGATTATGACGAAGTAGAGCGCATTGCCAAAGAGTGCAAACCGAAAATGATTATTGCCGGTGCAAGTGCTTACTGCCGTAAGATTGATTTCAAAAGATTTCGTGAAATTGCAGATGAAGTTGGTGCTTATCTGATGGTAGATATGGCTCATATTGCAGGACTGGTTGCTTCCGGTTATCATGAAAGCCCGATTCCATATGCTCATGTAACAACAACGACAACACACAAAACACTGCGTGGACCTCGTGGCGGTATGATTCTTTCTTCTGAAGAATTTGCCACGGAGCATAAGTTAAATAAAGCAATTTTCCCTGGTATTCAGGGTGGTCCTTTGATGCATGTGATTGCTGCTAAAGCACTTTGCTTTAAAGAAGCATTGGACCCAAGTTTTAAAGAGTACGGAAAACGTATCATTGATAATGCACAGGCTCTCTGCAAGGGATTGCAGAAACGCGGCATTGATATTGTTTCCGGTGGTACGGACAACCACTTGATGTTGGTTGATTTGGCTGCCAAAGGTCTGACCGGTAAAGAAGTAGAAAAATGGCTGGATGATGCTAATATCACAGCAAATAAGAATACAATTCCAAATGATCCACAGTCTCCATTTGTAACGAGTGGTATTCGTCTGGGAACAGCAGCGGTTTCAAGCCGTGGCATGAATCCGGATGATATGGATCAGATTGCTGAGGCAATTGCAATGCTGATTGATGACCATGAAGCAAATACAGAAAAAGCAAAGGCAATTGTTAAGGAATTGACGGATAAGTACCCATTGTACTAGAATCGTGTGCAATATTTTTATAGAACAAAACAGTAAGTCTGGGCGTATCTGCCCAGACTTATGATTTACGAGGAGTGATTCGATGCAGGAAGCAAAAAAGACGGCAAACCGTATACTGGCGGAGAAAATGATTGAGAAATTAAAGTTACGCCGGATGGAAGGATTTTATGTAGAAACAAAAGAAGAAGCATTAGCACTTGTGAAAGAAAAGTTTCTTACACAGGGGAAATCGGTTTGTTATGGAGGCTCTGTTACCTTACAGGAAACTGGGATTATGGATTGGCTGAAGGAAAGTCCCTGCGATGTAATCGACCGCACCGCATTTTCTACGCCGGAAGAGGAAAAAGAAATTAAGGCAAGAATGATTAATTCCGATTATTTTCTTATGAGTACAAATGCGATTACCACAGACGGTGAGCTGATTAATATTGATGGCAGGGCAAACCGTGTGAGTTTTCTCTGTTACGGACCGGAAAATGTGATTGTTATTGCAGGTATGAACAAAGTGGTAACGGACGTGGAATCCGGTCTGAAACGGGTTCGTCTTACTGCCTGCCCGCCAAATGCAGTCCGACTGAACAAAAAAACACCTTGTGCAGTAAATGGTATGTGTGGAAACTGCTACGGTGAGGACTGTATCTGCAGTCAGTTTGTAGTGACAAGGCGCAGTGGAGTGAAAAATCGAATTAAAGTTATTTTGGTTGGAGAAGAATTAGGATACTAGAGAGTGAGAGCATGGCAAAACGAGTTTTTATAGCAGAGAAACCAAGTGTGGCGCAGGAGTTTGCCCGCATATTAAAGATAAATGGAAGACGGGGAGACGGATATCTTGAGTCGGAAGATACGATTGTGACTTGGTGTGTTGGTCATTTGGTGACGATGAGTTATCCGGAAGTTTATGACGCTGCTTTGAAAAAATGGTCGTTAGACACCCTTCCTTTTTTACCGGAGAAGTTTTTATATGAAGTAATTCCCGGTGTGAAAAAGCAGTTTGATACGGTCAGTTATCTTTTGAACCGTGAGGATGTGGATACCATTTACATCTGTACCGACTCCGGGCGGGAGGGTGAATACATTTACCGTCTGGTAGACCAGATGGCGCAGGTTTCTGCTAACAAAAAGAAACTTCGTGTGTGGATTGATTCCCAGACGGAAGAAGAAATATTACGCGGAATCCGAGAGGCAAAGCCGATGGCTGAATATGATAATATTAGCAGTTCGGCTTATTTGCGTGCTAAAGAAGATTATTTGATGGGAATTAATTTTTCCCGTGTTTTGTCTTTGAAATACGGTTTTTGGCTGAATGATACGTTAAAGGGGCAGAAGTGGACGTCAGTGTCTGTTGGACGTGTGATGACTTGTGTACTTGGCATGGTGGTAAAGCGTGAAATGCAGATTCGTGATTTTGTCAAAACGCCGTTTTACCGTGTGATTGGCAATTTTGAGTTACAGGGCAAAAAATTTCAGGGAGAATGGAAGGCGGTAGAAGGCTCGAAATACTATCAGTCACCGGCTCTTTACAAAGAAAATGGTTTTAAAGAAAAGGAAAATGCGTTGGCTCTGATTGATTCTCTGATGCAGCCGGAGCCGGTTTTATCGGAAATTGAGCAGGTCGCAAAGAAGAAGGAAAAGAAGAATCCGCCTCTTTTATTTAATCTGGCGGAACTTCAGAACACCGCCTCAAAACTTTTTAAAATTAGTCCTGATGAAACACTTTCGGTTGTTCAGGAACTTTATGAGAAAAAGTTAGTAACGTATCCGCGTACCGATGCCCGTGTTCTTTCCAGTGCGGTGGCAAAAGAAATCGGGAAAAACTTAAATGGACTGCAGGGGTATCCTATGACGGCATCTTTCCTGCCTTATATTTCGCAAAACCAGACGTATAAGGGACTTGAGAAAACACGGTATGTAAACGACAAACAGATTACTGACCACTATGCGATTATTCCGACCGGACAGGGGCTTAATGCTCTCTCTCGTCTGGGGGAATTGCAAACCAAAATGTATGAGGTGATTGTACGCCGTTTCTTGAGCATTTTTTATCCGCCTGCCGTTTATCAAAAATTAAATGTAACAGTAAAAGCAGGAGAAGAACGATTTTTTACATCGACAAAAGTGCTTTTAGAAGAGGGTTTTTTACCGGTCACCCAGTATTCTTTTACGAAAAAGAAAAATCCGGATGAGATTCTTTCGGCAGAAGAAAAAGAAGAAGAGAAAGAAGAGAGTTTTGACTTAAAAGAGGTACTTAATCTCTTAAAAAAAGGCACCTCTGTTTCTCTCACCGAATGTTCGGTAAAAGAGGGGGAGACTTCTCCGCCAAAACGGTATAATTCGGGTTCTATGATTTTAGCAATGGAAAATGCCGGGCAGCTCATCGAGAATGAAGAACTGCGAGAGCAGATTAAAGGAAGCGGCATTGGCACAAGTGCAACGAGAGCGGAAATTTTGAAGAAGTTGTTTTCTATTGAATATCTGAATCTGAACAAAAAGAATCAGATTATTACACCGACGCTAAAGGGCGAACTTGTCTATGGCATTGTATTTTGTTCCATGCCGGAAATGATTTCGCCGAATTTGACGGCAAGCTGGGAGAAGGGCTTAACCGGTGTGGCGGATGGCTCAATCAGCGAGGGTGACTACATGAAAAAACTCGAAGCCTTTGTGCAGCAGGTGGTACAGCGTGCAAAAGGCGGCGATTATCGTGCAAAACTGAATTCTTTTTATCGTTCGGTGCAGCCTCATCATGCAGGGGAAAATAAGAAAAAGCGGACCACGAGAAAGAAGAAAACGACGAAGGCGTAAAGTGAAAATGGAAAGGAGACATAAGATGAGAGTGAAAAGCAAAAAATGTGTTTAATTGAACACAGCAGCACCGTCTGCTTGAATTATCCACTACGGAGCCTTTTGTACCTAGCCAGAGAATATGAAGTAATTCTCGAACAGCGAAATGAGCAGTGTCTTGAACTTTTTGTAAAAGTATTAAATATCAACGATGGTATGAACGAAAATGTATTAAACGGTTGCAAAACGCTAAAAGATTATGTTATACTAATCTCAAAAATACGGGAAAACTATAACGAAATCGGAGACTTGGCAAAGGCAATACACAAAGCAGTTGACTATTGCATCGATGCAGACCATTTGCGCTCGTTTCTGATTCGAAACCGAGCGGAGGTAGAGCCTATGTTGTTATCAGAAGGTACGGTGGAAGAATACGTGGATAGTATGAACGAAGTCAAGGAGCAGGAAATTGAGAGGCTGAAAAAGGTAGTTCAGGAAAAAGACGAGGAATTGTCGAAGGTAACTCAGGAAAAGGATGAGGAACTATCAAAAAAAGATGAGGAATTATCGCAAAGAGATAGTGAAATCGCTCGATTAAAAGCTTTACTTGCATCAAAAGAAAACAACTAATTAGCACAGCAGGAGAAGTTATCATCTAGAGAGAACACAGGAAGTGTCCTCTTGAACTAAAATGAAAGCAAGAAATTCCAATCAATTGAAACTATATTTGCAAAGCAAATATTCTGTTTCAATTGATTGGAATTTCTTGCTAGACATTATTAGACCGGCAGTGATATAATATCTTATGTTATTTTAACTTAATAATTAAGAAAAGAGGAAATAGGATTATGGAGATTACATTTTGCCCGAATTGTGGTCATCAAAACCAGCCGGGTTCGCGATTCTGTGAGCAGTGCGGATGTGATTTGATGAAAGCAGCGCAGGCGCAGCAAGAAGCGCAGATGGCACAGAAAATGCAGCAACAGAAACAAGCGCAGGCAAAGCAACAAGTGCAGGCACAACAGGAAGCACAGGCACAGCAGGAAGCACAGGCACAGCAAAGAGTACAGGCAGCCAAACAGAACATGGCAGCACAAACATCTTTCAATAAGCCACAGAAACCGCAAAAGCAAAAGAAAAGTCATCTTGGATTAATTCTTGGAATAACAATCCCGGTGATTTTGATTGGCATTGCTGTTATTCTAATTCTTACTGGTGTAATTAAACTGCCATTTATGGATTCCGGTAAAAAATTAGAGGGAACATGGTATGAGTTTGCTGCCACAACGCCGGAAGACGGGCTGCGGTCTCTGCATGATCTCGCTGTTTTGCAGGATAAAGAAGCGGATGATATCAGGTTGACAATGACGATTAATGCGGATGGTTCCGGTCAGATGATTGGAGGCGGAGAAGGCAGTAAAGTATTAAATTGGACGGAGTCGAATGACCGTTATACCATTACTTGCGATGGCATGATTTATACAGGAAATTTTGAGACAGATGACCAGTTTGTGATGACAGGAAGCGATGATGTGAAATTGCATTTTAGTCAAAACATTTCTCATCAGATTCCGAACCAGATTGAAGTAACACCTTCGCCAAGTCCATCGCCTACGCCTACACCGACACAGGATTCTTTCTGGGGTACAGAACCGACAGAAGCACCATCTGATGTTGGAGATAGTGAAGAATTTGAAGACTTTGATGATGCGGATGAGGACATTGAGGATGATGATACTGCGATTGATGATGATACTTACATATTTCCAAACAGTGATACTGAGTATTTAACAAACAGTGATTTAAGCGGTATGAGTAAATCCGAAATCAATCTTGCAAAAAATGAATTATATGCAAGACATGGACGCAAATTCAAATCCAAGGAACTTCAGGAATATTTTGAAAGCAAAGACTGGTATGTTCCAAAATATTCTCCGAAACAGTGGGATAAAAAAGGCGATAGCTTTTTCTTTAATAAGTATGAAATTAAGAACCGTGACTTATTGAAGAAATACGAAAACAAATAAATCCATAGGGGGCAGAATTAATGAAAGAAATTGCATGTGATGTTTTATTTGAAAAAGGACATACAGTTGCAGAAAAAATTTTTGAGGGAGTGACCTATCCGTATGAGGTGCTTCCAAAGATTAGTGAGTTTATTTTAGAACTTGGAAAAACATTGCCGGCAGATAAGTTTGAGTGCAGAGAGGATAATATCTGGATTGCGAAATCTGCTAGTGTTGCACCGTCTGCATACATTCATGGTCCGGCGATTATTGATGAAGAGGCGGAAATCCGTCACTGTGCATTTATCCGAGGAAATGCCATTGTTGGAAAAGGCGCAGTTGTTGGAAATTCAACCGAGTTGAAAAACGTCATCTTATTTGATAAGGTTCAGGTTCCTCATTATAACTATGTAGGAGATTCGGTTTTGGGATTTAAGTCCCATATGGGAGCCGGCTCCATTACATCCAATGTAAAATCGGACAAAACTTTGGTTGTAATTAAATCCGGTGAGGAAAAAATTGAAACCGGTCTGAAAAAAATGGGAGCGATTTTGGGAGACTGTGTGGAAGTTGGATGTGGCAGTATTTTAAATCCGGGTTCTATTATCGGAGCAAACAGCAATGTATATCCATTGTCCAGTGTTCGAGGAGTGATACCGGCTGGCAGCATTTACAAAAAACAGGGCGAAGTCGTCTCGAAACATTGACAAAGATGTCGAAATATTGTATGCTTTTTAAGTATAGGAACAAAATTCTGAAAGGAGTTATGACATGATTTATTCACAAGAAGTAGAAAACATGTGCCCAGTTGCTCAGGGTGTGAACCATGGTTGTGCACCGATTCCAGAAGAAGCAAAATGGGTAAAAGCAAAAGAAGTTAAAGATATCTCTGGTTTGACACATGGTGTAGGCTGGTGCGCACCTCAGCAGGGAGCATGCAAACTTACATTGAATGTAAAAGAGGGTATTATTCAGGAAGCTTTGGTTGAGACTATCGGATGTTCCGGTATGACTCATTCCGCAGCTATGGCATCTGAGATTCTTCCGGGAAGAACCGTTATGGAAGCTTTGAATACTGACCTTGTATGTGACGCTATCAATACTGCTATGAGAGAGTTGTTCTTGCAGATTGTATATGGTAGAACACAGAGTGCATTCTCAGAAGATGGTTTGCCAATCGGTGCCGGATTGGAAGACCTTGGTAAAGGACTTCGTTCTCAGGTTGGTACGATGTATGGTACATTGAAAAAAGGTCCTCGTTACTTGGAGATGGCAGAAGGTTATGTTACCGGAATCGCTCTTGATGAGGAAGATATGATTATTGGTTACAAATTTGTAAGTCTTGGTAAAATGACAGATTTCATCAAAAAAGGTGATGACCCGAATACTGCTTACGAGAAGGCTTGCGGACAGTATGGCCGTGTAGATGATGCAGTTAAAATCATCGACCCTAGAACAGATGAAGTTCTTAAATAAATAGAGGAGGATAGAATAATGGCTTTATTTGAATCATATGAAAGAAGAATTGATAAAATCAATGGCGTATTAGCTGAGTATGGTATCTCCTCTATCGAAGAAGCAGAGAAGATTACGAAAGACGCTGGTTTGAATGTATATGACCAGATTAAAGGTATTCAGCCAATTTGTTTTGAAAATGCTTGCTGGGCATATACAGTAGGTGCTGCAATTGCAATCAAAAAAGGATGCAAGAGAGCAGCAGATGCAGCAGCAGCAATCGGTATCGGACTTCAGGCATTTTGTATTCCTGGTTCAGTAGCTGATACACGTAAAGTAGGTCTTGGACATGGTAACCTTGGTAAAATGCTTCTGGAAGAAGAGACAGAGTGTTTCTGTTTCCTTGCAGGACATGAGTCCTTTGCCGCAGCAGAAGGTGCTATCGGTATTGCTGAGAAGGCAAACAAAGTTCGTAAAAAACCACTTCGTGTTATCTTGAATGGTCTTGGAAAAGACGCTGCACAGATTATTTCTCGTATTAACGGATTTACATTTGTTGAGACAGAGTATGACCCATATAAGAACGAAGTAAAAGAAGTATTCCGTAAATCTTATTCGGAAGGTCTTCGTGCTAAAGTTAACTGCTATGGTGCAAATGATGTTCAGGAAGGTGTTGCGATCATGCACAAAGAGGGCGTAGACGTATCGATTACCGGTAACTCCACAAACCCTACTCGTTTCCAGCATCCGGTTGCAGGAACTTATAAGAAAGAGTGTATTGAACAGGGCAAGAAGTACTTCTCCGTAGCATCCGGTGGTGGTACAGGTCGTACACTTCACCCAGATAACATGGCAGCCGGTCCTGCTTCTTATGGTATGACAGATACATTAGGACGTATGCACAGTGATGCACAGTTTGCTGGTTCTTCTTCTGTACCTGCTCACGTAGAGATGATGGGACTTATCGGTGCCGGTAACAACCCAATGGTTGGTATGACCGTAGCCGTAGCCGTTTCCATCCAGGAAGCCGCAGAAGCTGGTAAATTCTAATTCTAGAAACATTATTTACCGATAATAAATTATAGTGAGAGGAACTTGTCAATTTGTTTTGACAAGTTCCTCTCATTGTATTTCTTTAACAAATTTACAGACAAAAGTTTGTAAGTTATTTCTAAAATTCATATCATTAGCGTTCCAGTAATTTAACAGAATCCGGTTATCTTCACGTGGGTTTTGAGTGCGTCAGCAGGAGGTACTGGTAGTTTCAGTACCCCTGCTGCTACGCATCTCAACAAGCGGGAGCGCCCACGAGAAGGTAACCGGATTCTGTTAAATTACGGAAATACATAATATTAATTTAGAAAACAACTTACTTCTTTAACTTCCTTATCTTCCCGGAAGCAATTTCCTTCCACAAAGTAGGATGGAACAGAAGGAGAAGCGGGAATAACTCCAATCGTCCGGCAAGCATATCAAACATCAGGACAAATTTGGAAAATCCGCTAAACAATCCGAAGTTTTGGGTAGGGCCGACTAGTTCAAGACCGGGACCAATATTATTAATTGTAGCTGCCACGGCAGTAAAGTTCGTAATTAAGTCATTGCCATCAAAGGAAATTGCAAACACAGAAAACGCGAACAGAATCATAAAGGTAATAAAATACACATTTGTAGCACGAACTACTTCATGTTCTACAGTCTTATGTTCAAAATTAATCTTTTTAATGCTCTTAGGATGAATATAGGAATTCAGTTCTTTTTTCACGGTTTTGCAAAGAATGACAAAACGTGACACCTTGATTCCGCCTCCGGTACTGCCTGCACAAGCACCGACAAACATCAAGAGAATTAATATCGTTTTACATGTCTGTGACCATAGGTTAAAATCAATGGTTGAATAACCGGTTGTTGTAATGATGGATGCCACCTGGAAAGAAGCGTGGCGCAGTGCATCAAAAATACCGGCAGAGGTATGGAGAATCTGCATAGTGATAATTGCGATGGAAGCGAAGATGATTAAAAAGTAATATCTGACTTCTTCCATGCGGAATGCCTTTTTAAATTTACGGTATAAAATCAGGTAAAAGGCATTAAAATTCACACCAAACAAAATCATAAAAATAGTAACAACCCATTGTAAATAAGCCGAATAACTGCCCATACTGTCATTTTTAATTCCAAAACCACCGGTCCCTGCTGTACCAAAACTGATGGTGAGGGAATCAAATAAAGGCATGTTACCAAGGAGAAGTAAAACAATCTCAATGATGGTGAGTGTCAAATAAATAACATAAAGAATCCGGGCAGTTGAACGGACTTTTGGTACCAGTTTTTCCACAGATGGTCCCGGGCTTTCTGCGCGCATCAGATTTATATGCGAACCGCCGCTCAGTGGAATGACAGCAAGCAAAAAGACCAGAACACCCATGCCGCCAACCCAATGTGTGAAACTGCGCCAGAAAAGCGAGCAGTGGGAAAGTGTTTCCACATTATTTAAAACACTGGCTCCGGTTGTTGTGAAACCGGAAATGGTTTCAAATAAAGCATCCGGTACGGATGTGATTTCACCGGTCAGTAAAAATGGAATGGAACCAAAAAAACTGAGTACAATCCAGCTTAAGGATGTGGCAACACAGCCTTCTTTTAAATAAAAAACATGATTTTTCGGTTTCCGAAAAGAGAGGAGTACACCAAGGAAGATGCACAGAGCGGAAACAGAAAGATAACATAACCCCTCCGGTTCGCGGTAAATAGCAGCTACAATGGAAGGAATCAGTAAAAGTGCTGCCTCAATCTTTAAAATATATCCGACAATATAGCGGATAATTGATGTATTCATAATTCATTAACTCCTTATAATATCCTGTATATTATCTAAACCGGTATGGGTTGTAACAATCATAACGGTGTCACCAACTTCAATGGTGTCCAAACCACTTGGAATTTGAACCTTGCCGTTTCGATAGATAAAAGAAACCAGCAAATCATTTTTTAACATCAAATCTTTCAGTGGAATACCGGTAACAGAAGATGGTTCATCAACACGAAATTCAATGGCTTCTGCGCGGTTATCAAACATATGATATAAAGTTTCAATATTACTGTTTGTCGAATTCTTTTTCGCACGTACATAGGCAATAATCGCTTCGGATGTAATGTAACGTGGATATATTACACTTCCCAAATCCAACTTACTAATTACATTTTTAAAAGTGCTTCGATTGATTTTAGTTATCAATTTTGCATTGGAAACTTGTTTTGCATGGAGTGTCAGCATAATATTTTCCTCATCAATACCGGTCAATGGAATAAATGCCTGTGCATATTCAATTCCCTCTTCACGTAAAACTTCCTCATCCGTGCCGTCTCCATTAATAATAATTGCTTCCGGCAGTAAAATACTTAATTCCTCGCAGCGTTCCTTGTTCTGTTCAATGATTTTTACATCGATTCCCATGGCAATTAACTGTTTGGCTAAATAGTAAGAAGCTTTTCCACCACCGACAATCATAGCATCTTTTACTTGTTTGGTTTTAAAGCCGATTTTTTTCAGAAAACTGCGGATATGGCGTCTTGGAGCAACAAAAGAAACAATATCGTCCTTTGCCATTTGGAAATTACCGCCTGGGATATAAACTTCACCTTCACGTTCGATGGCGCAGATAAGAATTTCATTTGTAATACTTTTTCCTAAAGTGGCAATTGTCATTCCGTCTAATAAATTTCCATCCGGAATTTTAAATTTTACAATTTCTGCCTGACCATGAGCAAAAGAGTTTACTTCTAACGCTGTTGGCAGATAAAGAATACGGGCTGTCTCAAGGGAAGCTTCTAATTCCGGATTAATAATCATGGTGAGACCAAGTTTTTCTCTTAGGTATCCGGCTTCTTTGCTGTAATCCGGTGTGCGGACACGAGCAATCGCAGCACAGTCTCCGACTTGTTTGGCAACTGTACAGCATAACAGGTTTAATTCATCAGAAGCTGTTACCGCAATAATTAAATCAGCGTTTTCAATTCCGGCCTCCATCTGTACACTATAACTGGCACCATTTCCGACCAGCCCCATAATATCATACAGATTGGACATTTCCTGAACCTTCGCTGCATTTTTATCAATAATGGTAATGTCATGGCCTTCTTTGCTTAATTGCTCGATTAGGGTCATTCCCACTTTTCCACATCCAACAATAATAATATTCAGGCCATTTTTTGATTGCATCTTATTACTGATTTTCATAATAATCTATACCTCCAAAAGTCTGTATCTATTATAGCACGAACGAAAAAAAATACAACCATAGGAATTTGAACGTAAATATCACATTTTAACATGGTATTGTCACAAAAAAATATAGAAAAAATAGAGAAAAAATAGTACGATAGAGAAAAAATAGGAGGATTGTATACATGAACTTAAAGAAACCGCCGATGGGCTGGAATAGTTATGATTATTATGACACAACCGTAAATGAGGAGCAGGTTCGGGGAAACGCTGATTATATGGCGGCTCACTTAAAGGAATATGGATGGGAATATGTAGTTGTTGATATTGCCTGGTATTCCTATGAGGCCGGCGAGCAGAGAGAGCGCTTTCAGTATGTTCCGTTCTGCCATGTGGAGATGGATGAATATAGTCGTTTACTGCCATGTGTTAAACGCTTTCCATCCTCTGCCGATGGCAAAGGTTTTGGCCCATTGGCGGATTATGTGCACGGGCTTGGACTGAAATTCGGAATTCATATTATGAGAGGAATTCCACGTCAGGCAGCATATCAAAGGACAAAAATTCTTGGCACCGATAAAACAGCAAATGAAATTGCAGACGCTTATTCGATTTGCGGATGGAATCCCGATATGTATGGCGTAACACCGGGTGTTGAGGGGGCGCAGGAGTATTATGATTCCATTGTTTCTCTTTATGCGGACTGGGGAGTTGATTTTATTAAATGTGACGACATCTGTCGTATGGATGCAGATTCCTCCAAAGAGGAGATTAAAATGCTTCATCGGGCGATTGAAAAATGTGGCAGAGATATTGTATTAAGTTTGTCCCCGGGACCGGCACTTGTAGAGGAAAATGAGTTTTATCATGAAAATGCAAATATGTGGCGCATTACCGATGATTTGTGGGATAATTGGGAATCGCTTCGCGATATGTTTGACCGTTGTCACAACTGGCAGGGGCTGACCAGAGAAGGTGGATATCCGGACTGCGATATGCTTCCGTTTGGAATGATTGGAAAGGGTTTTGGCGATGAAAGAAAGTCAGCACTTACCTATGATGAGCAGAAGACAATGATGACACTTTGGTGTATATTCCAGTCACCGCTTATGCTCGGGGCAGAATTAACCAAATTGGATGAAGAAACATTATCGCTGTTATGCAACCAAAAGGTACTTGCATTGTTTGAACTACCGGCAGGACAGGCAAAAGAGATAATTAGAGATGATACGGTGATTGTATGGAAAACAGGAGATTATGCGGCCATTTTCAATGTATCCGGTTTTGACTGCATGGTAAATATCAGTGAATTACTTGAGATTCAGGAAAAAGAATTTGCAAATGACTTATGGACAGGAGAAAAAATCCAAACAAATCAAAAGACAGCAATTTCTGCACATGGCTGCGTTCTTTTGGAAATTTAGTATTAAAAAAGCAAGTCTGCTTATGAGGCTTGCTTTTTTGTTGTATTGGCAATAAAAATAAACCACCTGCTATGCAGGTGTGTTCCCAAACAG